>JBIIMU010000040.1:0-11627 GCA_044337845.1 Pirellulales bacterium
GCGCCGAGCACCGACCAGAGCAGCAACAACCAGCTCCGGGTCTACAACAGCATCGGTCCGCGGGCCGGCAACGACCTCGGCTACCTGTTCGTCAACGGCATCGACTTCGGGATCGAGATCAACTACTGAGGTTTTCGCGGGGCCTGACCGCGGCCGCGGGGCCATCCCTGGCCCCCGCGTCCTGGCTCGAAGCCACGGTGGGCGAGCGAGGGGCTGTCCGTGCCCGGGAGCCGGGCTATGGAAGCAAGCGAAGCCAGGATGGCGAAGCGCAGCGGACATGCAGAGAGCCGAGGCCCGGAAGGCCGAGGCGAACGTCCGGCGACGGGCACGGGCAGCCCCTCGCGGTGCGCGGCAGGCGGGCAGTCCCCATCGCTCACGCGATTGGGCTTCTTGAGATGGCAGGCGGGCAGTCCCCATCGCTCACGCGATTGGGCTTCCTGAACAGCCGCGCGTCCGGCGGCGCCCCGGGCGGCTACCAGCCCGCGGCGATCCAGTCGCCGGTGGCGCCGCGGATGTCGGCGAGCCGGTCCAGCCGGTCGAGCAGCGGCTGCCAGAGCGGGCTCGGAGCGACGGGCTCGACCGCCTGCGGCAGCGGCACCGGGAGTCCGGCCCCGTCCACCTGCACGAAGCCGAGCAGGCCGTCCATCCACGGCAGGGTGCCACCGGGCGTGGGCATCCCGACCACGCCGACGACCAGGTAGGCCCGGCGGACCTGCAGCACCCCGCACCGGATCTCCACGAGCGTGCCCACCGGCACGCTCCGGCGGCACTCGAGCGACAGCACCCGGCGGAGCATCAGGTTGGCCGCCGGGCCCGTGGCGCGGCTGCCGGTCGCGTAGGCCGCCTCGAGGGCATACCGCAGCAGGCTGCCCGCGTAGAGCGTGCCGTGGTGGTTGGCATCGGCGGGCAGGACGAGCCGGTGGCTCGTGGTCTCGGTGGCCATGATCGCGTCTCGGCCGCCGTCACGCCGAGCGTCGGGCGTACGCGGGGTCGATCTTGGAGAGCTCTTCCTGCAGGGCCGCGACGGTGCGGCGGATCTGGTCCGGCGTGTGCCGCGACGTGATGAAGAATCGCAGCCGGGCGGCGCTCTCCTCGACGGCCGGATAGAGGATCGGCTGCACGCTGATGCCCCGGGCGAACAGGCTGCGGGAGAGCCGCAGCGAGTTGATCGAGTTGCCGAGGATGATCGGGATGATCGCCGACCCGCCGGAGGGACCGGTGTCGAGCCCCGCCTCCTTGGCCAGCTGGAGGAACAGCCGGGCGTTGGCGTGCAGCCGCTCCACCCGCTGGGGCTCCCGCTGCAACAGCCGCAGGGCGCCGAGGGCCGCCCCCGCCGCCGCCGGCGGCAGACCGACGGAATAGACGAAGCCGGGGCAGGTGTACTTCAGCCACCGGACGAGCGTCTTCGTGCCGGCGATGTAGCCGCCGCAGCTGCCGAGCGCCTTGGAGAGCGTGCCCATCCAGATGTCGACGTCCTCCGGGTTGACGCCGAAGTGCTCGCCGATGCCGCGGCCGCGGACGCCCATCACGCCGATCGAGTGCGCCTCGTCCACCATCAGCAGCGCCTTGTGCCGCTTCGCCAGGCCGATGAACTTCGGCAGCTCGGAGAAGTCGCCGTCCATGCTGTAGATGCCCTCGATCACCACCAGCACGCGGCGGTACTGGTTCCGCATCTGCGCGAGCAGCTTCTCGGCGGCGTCGTAGTCGTTGTGCGGGAACGGGCGGCGGCGGGCCCCGGAGAGCATCGCCCCCTGGAGCAGGCTGTTGTGCGAGAGGGCGTCGTGGAGCACGAGGTCGCCGGGGCCCACCACGTGGCCGATCACGGTCTCGTTCGTGGCATGGCCGCCGACGAAGGTGATCGCATCCTCGGTGCCCACGAACCGGGCGATCTCCCGCTCCAGCTCCTGGTGGATCGTCTTCTCGCCCGACACGAGCCTGCTCGCCGACACGCTGGTGCCGTACCGGTCCACCGCATTCTTCGCGGCCGCGGCCACCTCCGCTTCCCCGGACATGCCGAGGTAGTTGTAGGTGGCCCAGCTCACCATTTCCCGCCCGCCGATCAGGGTGCGGTCGGTGGTGAGCCCCTCGTGGACCGTGAAGTAGGGGTTTTCGAGTCCGGCGTCGCGGACCATCGCGAAGTTCTGCTCGAGCGCCCGCACCTCCGGGAACTGCGCGATGTCCCAGACGTCGGCGCCGAGTTCGGCGTCGAGCCGCACGGACTGCTCGGAAGGCTGCCGCGCGGCGGCCGGCATGTGGTCGATGATCGCCTCGGTCACCTCGCGGCAGGTCTCGATCTGCGGCAGCACCTGCTCGGGGAACCGGGCCCCGAACGCCTCCTCGAGGCTGGCCACGATCTCCATTCGCTCCAGGGAGTCGAGGCCGAGTTCCACGATGTTGGTGTCGAGCGTGAGCGTGCCGGCCCGCTCCTTGGCGATCCGCCGCACGTGATCGAAGACCGTCTGCACGATCTCCTGGGGGAGCTCGCGGTCGGGCCGGTGGGCCCGCGACGACTCGCCGACCGGCCGGTTGCGGGCCAGCCGCGGCGGGGCGTTGCCGCCGCCGGGCGGCGTGGCGGCCTGACCGGCCTGCACCACCGGCGTCTCCCAGGAGACGAGCCGCTCGACCACCTCGAGCGTGCCGTCGAGGAACTGCCGCTTGCAGGCGTGCCGCTGGATCTTGCCGCTCGAGGTCTTCGGCACGCTGTTGGGTCGCACGAGCACGATCCCCTCGGCGGCCACCTCGTGGTCGCGGGCGAGCTTGCTGCGGATCGCCTCGAAGGCCGTGGCGATCTCGCGGGCATCCCGCTTGCCCCGCTCCACCTCGGCCACCACCACGACCCGCTCGCGATCGGCGACGTCGACGGCGAAGGCGGCCACCGACCCGGCCCGGACGAGGTCGCTCGCCTCCTCGACCGTGTGCTCGAGGTCCTGCGGATAGTGGTTGCGGCCGCGGATGATGATCAGGTCTTTGAGCCGGCCGGTCACGAACAGCTCGCCGGAGTCGAAGAAGCCCAGGTCGCCGGTGCGGAGGTAGGGGCCCGGGTTGGGCCGCCACGTGGCGACGGCGCCGGCCGGGTCCGACTCGGGCATCGCGATCATGGCCCCGAACGTGGCCTGCGACTCGTCGGGGCGGTTCCAGTAGCCCTGGGCGACGCTCGGACCGCTCACCCAGATCTCGCCGACTCGTCCCGGCGGGAGCGGCTCGCACGTCTGGGGATCGACGATCAGCACGTCCTGGCCGTCGAGTTCCCGGCCGCTGCCCACCAGCCGGCGGGCGTTGGCGGCCTTGCCGGGCCGCTGCACCGCGGTGCCCGTCTCGATCGACGTGGCGTCGAAGGAGCGGATCACCGGCGGCTCGAACTTCATGCCGCCCGTGACCATGAGCGTGCTTTCCGCCAGGCCGTAGCACGGGAAGAACGCCTCGCGGCGGAAGCCGCTGGGGGCGAACGCCTCGCAGAACGCGTCGATCGTCTCGGCCCGCACCGGCTCGGCGCCGTTGAAGGCGAGCGACCAGCTCGAGAGGTCGAGCGTGGCCCGCTGCTCGGGCGTGGTCTTCCGCACGCAGAGCTCGTAGGCGAAGTTGGGGCCGCCGCTGATCGTGGCCCGGTAGCGGGAGATCGCCTGCAGCCAGCGGAGCGGCTTCTGCAGGAAGGCGACGGGCGACATCAGCACGTTGAACTTGCCGCCGTAGAGCGGCACGAGGATCCCGCCGATCAGCCCCATGTCGTGGAAGCTCGGCAGCCAGAACACGCCCGACTGGCTGCGGGTGATCTCGAAGGCCTGCATGATCCGCAGCGAGTTGTGGAGCAGGTTCTCGTGGGAGAGCATCACGCCCTTGGGCGTGCCGGTGGACCCGCTCGTGTACTGCAGGAAGGCGAGCGTGTCGCCGTCGATGTCGGGCCGGTCCCAGCGGTCGGCCCAGCCCGGCTCGAGCTCGCTGTCGACCTTCCAGACGAGGCTCTCCAGGCTCGGGGCGGCGGATCGCAGCGTGTCGAACCGGTCGAGCACGTCGCGGGTCGTCAGCGCCACCGACGCATCGGCGTCGTTGGCGATCGCCTCGATCCGCTCCACCGACCGGTTCTTGCGGGGCGGATAGGCCGGCACCGCGATCGCGCCGCCATACAGGCAGCCCATGAAGGCGGCGATGAAGTCGAGGCCCGACGGATAGAGGAGCAGCACCCGCTTGCCCACCATCCCGCGATCCATCAGCCAGGCGCCGACGGCCCGGGCCTTCCGGTCGAGCTGGGCGTAGGTGATGTTGAGCTCTTCGTGCTCCCCGTCCACGAGAAACGTGAACGCCCGGTCGTGGGGCCGGTAGGCGGCCCGCTGCCGCAGGAGGTCGACGATCGTGGGGGCGAACGACGTTTCGTTGGTGGGATTCGGGATCACGCGCGGACGGCCTCCACCCTCTGTTTCATGGCGAACCGGCCCGACGGCCGCCGACACAGGACCTGACGAAGGGGTTTCGGCAGGAAACCCCCTGGTCGCCCACATTTTAGCCGTCCTGCCAGACCAACCGGAATGAGCGGTCAGGCCGGCCGAAACGCGGTTTCAGGCCGGGTTTCGCGGGGATGAGTCGCCGGTGGTGGGGGGCTGCGCAAGGTCTGACGGCGTCGGGGCCCCACGGACGGTCGTGATGCTTGCGGAGCTGGAAGCCGCCATCGCGTGAGCGATGCGGCTGGTCGTACGGCTCACGCCGTGACGCTTCCAGGAAGCCGCCATCGCGTGAGCGATGCGGACCGGCTCGCAGTCACGCGTCGGCGAAGAACGCCTTCGCGAGGCCGACGAAGTCGTCCGGCGGGATGTCTTCGGCGCGGACGTCGCCCGGCAGCCCGAGGGCGGCGTAGAGTCGCTCCACCCGCGCTCGTGCGGCGTCGGTCTGCTTGCCGCCCGCGAGGCGGAGCAGCACCCCGCGAAGCACCTTGCGGCGGTGGCAGAACACCTCGCGGACGAAGTTGTGGAACCGGGCGAGGTCGCCGATCGCCGCCCGCCGCTCGGGCTCGAGGTCGAGCCGCACGATCGCGGAATCGACCTTCGGCCGCGGCCAGAACACGCTCGGGGGCAGCACCCTGACGATCTCGCCCCGGCACTGCGCCCCGACCCACACGGAGAGCGCGTTGTACGAGTGCGTGCCGGCGACCGCGGTCATCCGCTCCGCCATCTCCCGCTGCACCGTCACCACCGCGGCGTCGAACGGTCGCGGCCGCGCGAGGAGATTGGAGATCACGGGAGTCGCCACGCAGTAGGGGAGGTTGGCCACCAGCAGCAGACGACCCCGCGGCGACGCGGCGAGCGCGGCGTCCACCGCGGCGAGCAGTTCCGGGGCGAAGCGATGCTTGCCCGCCAGCGCGTCCCCCTCGACGAGCGTGACGTTCGCACGGTCGACGAGCCGTTCGCGGGCCAGCTGGGCGAGCCGCGGGTCGATCTCGGCGGTGACGACGTGCGCCGCCAGGCCGCTCGTCCGCTCCGTCACCACGCCGGTGCCGGTGCCCACCTCCAGCACGACGTCGTCGGGGCCGATCGCCGCCGACTTCACCAGCAGCTCGACCAGGTTCAGGTCGACCAGGAAGTTCTGCCCCCGCCGGGCGTCGATCGTGAAGCCGACCTGCTTGAAGAGGTCTTTGAGGTAGGCCGTGGTCTGCCGCGGCGGCGGCGGCGGCTGGTCCGGCGATTCCCGCTCGTGCGTCATGAGGCCTGCCGTGCCGCCAGCCAGCGGTCGACGTACTTGAAGACGAGGTCGGTCTCGAGATTGACGCCGTCCCCTTCGGCCAGCGAGCCGAGGGTGGTGTGCGCGAGGGTGTGCGGGATCAGGGCGACGCTGAACTCCGTGGGCGTGACCTCGACGACGGTCAGGCTCACGCCATCCACCGCCACCGAACCCTTGCCCGCCATCTGGCCGAGCAGGTGCGGCGCGGCGGAGAACCGGCACGTGACCCAGTCGCCGTCCTGCACCTTCGAGGCGAGCCGCCCCATGCCGTCGACGTGGCCGGTGACGAGGTGGCCACCGAGCCGGTCCGAGAGCCGCAGGGAGCGCTCCAGGTTCACCGCCGCGCCGGCCGTCAGGCCGCCGAGCGTGGTGCGGGCGAGCGTCTCCGGGCCGAGTTCGAACGTCAGCCGCGGGCCGTCGATCCGCACCACCGACAGGCAGCAGCCGCTCGTGCAGATGCTGTCGCCCAGCGCCGCATCGACCGCCACGGGGCCGGCGTCGACGACGAGCCGGAGCCCGGGCCCTTCGGGCACGGCCTCGACGACGCGGCCGAGCGATT
This sequence comes from Pirellulales bacterium, assembly GCA_044337845.1. Classification (GTDB taxonomy): domain Bacteria; phylum Planctomycetota; class Planctomycetia; order Pirellulales; family UBA1268; genus QWPN01. Next base: position 6,266 of record JBIIMU010000040.1, read on the forward strand.
CGACGAGGCCGGTGAACATGCGGGCGGCACGAAAGGCTGAAGGAATCGGCAGGGGCGTGCGAGGATACCCGCGCTCGGGCCCGGGCGACAGCGGGCCGCCGCGCCCCGGGGTTCTGGCCTTGCTTCCCGGGGCGCGGCTGGCACAATGCGGCGGCTTTCCGGGCCGACCGCAGGCCACCACCGCACACCCCGTTCGTTCCTCACCCAGGGATCCTCGCATGTCCACGATCATCGACGTCCACGCCCGCCAGATTCTCGACAGCCGCGGCAATCCCACGATCGAGGTCGACGTGGCCCTCGCCGACGGGGCGAGCGGCCGCGCGGCCGTGCCGTCGGGCGCGAGCACCGGGGCCCACGAGGCCTGGGAGAAGCGCGACGGCGACAAGGGCGTGTACCTGGGCAAGGGCGTGCTCGAGGCGGTGGAGAACGTCAACACGCGGATCGCCGACGAGCTCGAGGGCTGCGACGCACTCGACCAAACGACCGTGGACGAGCTGATGCTGGAGCTCGACGGCACGCCCAACAAGAAGGAGCTTGGGGCCAACGCGATCCTCGGCGTGTCGCTCGCCGTGGCCCACGCGGCCGCGGAGCACTGCGGCCTGCCGCTCTACCGCTACCTGGGCGGCGCCACCGCCCGGCTCCTGCCCGCCCCGATGATGAACATCATCAACGGCGGGGCCCACGCCGACAATCCGCTCGACGTGCAGGAGTTCATGGTGATGCCGCTGGGCTTCGACACGTTCGACGAGGCCCTCCGGGCGGGCGTCGAGACGTTCCACGCCCTCAAGCAGGTGCTCAAGGACAAGAAGCTCTCGACGGCCGTGGGTGACGAGGGGGGCTTCGCCCCGCACATCGGCACCTGCGCCGAGGCCCTGGAGGTGATCCTGGCCGCGATCTCGAACGCCGGCTACAAGCCGGGCGAGCAGATCGCGATCGCCCTCGACTGCGCCGCCACCGAGATGTACGACGCGAAGAGCGGCACCTACACGATCGAGGGCAAGAAGCTCGATTCGGCAGGCATGGTCAACTTCCTGGCCGACCTCGCGGGCCGGTATCCGATCATGTCGATCGAGGACGGCTGTTCGGAGGACGACTGGACCGGCTGGAAGCTGATCAGCGAGAAGCTCGGCGACAAGGTGCAGCTCGTCGGCGACGACCTGTTCGTGACCAACTCGGCCCGGCTCTCCCGCGGCATCGCCGAGGGCGTGGCCAACAGCATCCTCGTGAAGGTCAACCAGATCGGCACGCTCACCGAGACGATCGCGGCGGTGCAGATGGCCCACCGGGCCGGCTACACCTCCGTCTCCAGCCACCGCAGCGGCGAGACGGAAGACGCGACGATCGCCGACCTGGCCGTGGGCCTCTCGACCGGCCAGATCAAGACGGGCTCCGCGTCGCGGAGCGACCGGATCGCGAAGTACAACCAGCTGCTCCGGATCCAGGAGTCGCTCGGTGACGGCGCCCTCTACGCGGGCCGCGACGTCCGCGGCCGCTGGCCCGGCCTCTGCTGAGCGGACAAGTCTGGCGTCCGACACCGTCCGCTCGCGGACACGACGGCGGCTTCCAGAGACGGGCAGGTCCGCATCGCTCACGCGATGGCGGCTTCCTGGCAATCGGGAAGCGTAACGGCGTGAGCCGTACGACCGTCCGCAGCGGTCAGGCCTGCAGCGCTGCCTGCCGCGGGAACGTGGTCCGCATCACGTCGAGGAACTCGTCGCGGGTGACCACCCGCGACACCTTGCCGCGGAAGTCGCGGGCGCCCGGGAGGCCCTGGGCATAGGAGCAGGCGAACTTCCGCATCAGGAGCGTGCCCCGCTCCACGCCGAAGCGGCGGCAGACGAGGTCGTAGTGGTGGAGCACGAGCTCCCGTTGCTCGTCGAGCGTCGGGTCGCGGGGCGGCTCCGCGCCGCGGAGCAGGGCGGCCGCCTGGGCGAAGATCCACGGCTTCGAGAGCGCCTCGCGGGCGATCATCACGCCGTCGCAGCCGCTCTCGCGAAGCCGGCGCACCGCCGTCTCGGCCGAGTCGATGTCGCCGTTGCCCACCACCGGCATCCGCGACACGCTCCGCTTCACGGCGGCGATCGCCTCCCAGTCGGCCTGGCCCGTGAAGAACTGCGCGGCCACGCGGCCGTGGACGGTGAGGCAGGAGGCGCCGGCCTCCTCGATCCGCTGGGCCACCTCGATGCCGGTGCGGCAGGAATCGGAGCAGCCGAGGCGGATCTTCGCGGTCACCGGCACGCCGGCGCAGGCCTCGACCACGCGGCGGACGATCGTGCCCACCCGGTCGGGGTCGCGGAGGAGCCACGAGCCGCTGTGGGCCTTTTCGGTCACCTGCCGCACGGGGCAGCCGAAGTTGAGGTCGACCACGCTCACGCGGAAGTCCCGCGCCAGCCGCCCGCCCACCTGGGCGAGATTCTCCGGGTCGTTGTCCCACATCTGCACGGCCAGGGGCCGCGGCTCGTCGCGCACTCCCCAGAGGCGATCCGGGTTCTCGCCGCGGTGGCTCTCGAGCCACAGCGCGCTGCGGGCCGCGATCATCTCCGTGGCGAGCAGCCCGGCACCGCCGAACTCCCGCACCACCTGCCGGTAGGCGTAGTTCGTGTAGCCCGCCATCGGCGCCTGGAGGATCGGCGGATCGACCACCACGGGGCCGATCGAGAGCGGTGCGGGTGGCTGGATGGGAGTCATCGCCCCATCGTACCACTCGTCGCGGCCGCGGCCGGCGGCCCCGCCGGCTGCGGCTGCCGCCACTGGATCGGGGTGCCGATCAGCATCGACACGAACGTGTCGCCGGCCACCGAGGCGTCGGCCACCGCCATGGCGTACTCGGCGATGTCGAGGTTGTAGGCCTTCGTCGCCACGAGGAACTCCCGCTGCTGCTCCACGAGGGCCTCGTGCGCGGCGATCACCGCTTCGATGGGCCGCTGCCCCTTGGCGTGGTCGGCCTCGGCCATCGCCATCGCCGTCGCCGCCGCCCGCACCGCCGCCGCCCGCGACTCGAGCGCGTCGTGCCGGGAGGGAAGGGTGCGGGCGATGGCCCGCACGCGGCCGGTGGTGGGCCGGGCGGCGAAGATGGCGTCGAAGTGGGTCTCGTAGGCGCCGGCCAGCGGGCGGTCGACGGGCCAGGGGAGCGGCTCGGTGAGCGGCAGGCGCGCCAGATCGACGAGCTCCTGCTGGGCGACGCCGAGCAGCGCGCGGGCCTCGGCCAGGTCGGCGCGGGCCGCCGCCACCGCCACGTCGAGCGTGGCGCGGTCGTGCGGGTCGCCACCGGGCGCGATCAGGTCGAGCCGCTCGATCGCCTCCGTCCGGCAGCGGACCTCCGCGTAGGCCGCCGACACCTTCCAGTAGGCCTGCGCGATCCAGAGCCGGCGGGATGCGTCTCCCGACCGCTGGATCGCCTCGAGCAGGGACAACGGCCGCACGTAGAGCTCGGCGTCGAGCGGGGCGAGCTGCGGCGCCCCCGGCCGGCTCGCGAGCGGCTCGAGCAGTTCCCCGAGGAGGAGGGCGGAGTCGCTCGTCGCGGGGTCGGCCGCCGCCGGAATGTCGGCGCCGCGGGCGACCGCCAGGCCGAGGCTGGCGAGCACGATCGAAAGAACCGGCAGCTTCATGGCGACAGGCTCACAAACCCGCCTCCCGCGCGTCAACGCCAACCCGGCCGGGCTACGACGGCGAGTCGAGATAGGGATCCTGGCTCATCTGGATGTGGGCCTCGGCCCGCTGCCGCTCGACATACTCCAGGATGCGCCGCTGCCGCCGATGCCGTGCCTCGACCCGCTGCTGGGCCCGCTTGAACGCCGTGAGCAGCGACTCGGGGTTGCCGCCCAGCCGGGACCGCAGGCCCGCGATCACCCGCCCGGCCCGCTTCGGCCCGTAGCCCTGCACGAGGATGTCGTCGTCGAGCGACACATACTGCCGCCACGTCCCGGGGTCGCCCTGGCGGCCGCAGCGGCCCACCAGCTGCCGGTCGATGCGGGCCGAGTCGTGGAGCTCCGTGCAGATCACGTGCAGCCCGCCGAGGTCATACACGCCCTCGCCGAGCTTGATGTCGGTGCCGCGGCCCGCCATGTTCGTCGACACCGTGATCTGGCCGCGCTGGCCGGCCTGCGAGACGATCTCGGCCTCGCGCTCGATATGGCGCGCGTTGAGCACGGTGTGGGGGAGCCCCGCCTCGGCCAGCATGCGGGAGAGCGTCTCCGACTTGTCGATCGACCTGGTGCCGATCAGCACCGGGCGGCCGAGGGCGTGCATCTCCGCCACCTCGGCCACGATCCGCGCGAACTTGTCGGCCTGGTCGGCGCAGACGGCGGCCGGGAGCCGCTGGCGGATCGCCGGCCGGTTCGTGGGCACGACCGCCACCGCCACGTCGTAGGTTCGCGACAGCTCGCCCGCGCTCGTCGCGATGGTGCCCGTCATCCCCGCCAGATGCGGCCAGCGGGCGAAGAGATCCTGGATCGTGATCCGCGCCGCGTGGCCGGAGGGCACCGTGACCTCGATCGCCTCCTGGGCCTCGACGGCCTGGTGCAGGCCGTCCTTCCAGGTGCGGCCCTCCGCGGCGCGGCCGGTGAACTCGTCGATGATCACGATCTTGCCGTCGCGGACCACGTACTGCCGGTCGCGGCTGAAGAACCGGCGGGCCCGGAGCGCTCGCTCCACCGCGTCGTAGATGTCGAGGAGGCTCGTCGACTCCAGTTCCGCCGGCCGCGGGAAGGCCCGCACGCGGCTGCGGCCGCGGCCGAGCAGCTCGCAGGTCTGCTTCTGCACGTCCTGCTCGAAGTCGTCCACGGGCTCGAGCGTGGCCGCCACCGTGGCCGCGAATCGAAAGAGGGCCTGTTCGGCCGCCTGCGCCTCCCCCGGCGGGGAGGCGATGATCAGCGGCGTGCGGGCCTCGTCGATCAGGACGTTGTCGGCCTCGTCCACCAGGGCGAACCAGAAGGGCCGCTGCAGGAGCTTCGCCGAACCCGCCGCCGACCCGCCGGTGAGCTGGGCGCCGAGGTCGCCGCTCCCTTCGTCGAGCTGCCGCTTGATGAGCCGGTCCTTGAGGAAGTCGAAGCCGAACTCCTTGGCCGTGCCGTAGGTCACGTCGCAGGCGTAGGCCGCGCGCCGGGCGTCGAAATCCATCTGCGACTCGACGATCCCCACCTTGAGGCCCAGCGCCTCGTAGATCGGCATCATCCATTCGGCGTCGCGGCGGGCGAGGTAGTCGTTGACGGTGGCCAGGTGGGCGCCCTTGCCCGCCAGCGCGTAGAGCACCAGGGGAAGCGTGGCCACGAGCGTCTTGCCCTCGCCCGTCTGCATCTCGGCGATCGCGCCCTTGACGAGCGCGGAGCCGGCGAGGAGCTGGACATCGTAGTGCCGCATCGAG
>JBIIMU010000427.1:0-3007 GCA_044337845.1 Pirellulales bacterium
CACCGCGGAAAACTCCCGCGGCATGACCGCGGCCACGAGCGGGATGTCCTTGCCGACGAGCTGCTCCTGCAGCGCGATGGTGTGGGTGGAGATCACGACCCGCCGCGGCCGCTGCGCCTCCCGGGCGACGGCCGTGCCGGCGTCGTCCTCCCAGTCGGGCTCGACCGCCGCCAGAGGCTCCGCCTGGTCGGCCGTGGCGGCGAGCACCGCCGGCACCAGGTAGGCCAGGCTCTTGCCCACGCCCGTGCCCGCCTCGACGATCGCATGCCGCCGCGTGGCGATCGCCTCGGCCACGAGGTTCGCCATCTCGACCTGCTGCGGCCGCGACTCCCACCCGGCCAGCCGCGCGGCGAGCCGCCCGCCGGGCGCCAGAAACTCCTCGGGAGTGGTCATGGGATGAAGTGTAGCGGCCCGCAGCCGGCCCCGAGTTTCATGCCGCGACCGCGAGAAGGTAAGGTTTTGCACGATCACGATCCCCGCGAGGAATGAAGCCGTGTCGCACGCAGATGGTTCGCCGCCGCAGGCCAAGCAGGAGAAGGCGTGGGGGGGCGTGTTTCGCGAGCCGACCGACAAGCGGGTCGAGCTCTTCTCGGAGAGCGTGTCGTTCGACAAGCGGCTCGCCGACGACGACATCGACGGCTCGATCGCCCACGCCCGGATGCTCGCCGACTGCGGGCTCCTGAGCGTGCAGGAGGCCGACGCGATCACCCACGTGCTCGAGGAGATCCGCGGCGAGATCCGTGCCGGCCGCTTCGAATACACCGTCTCCAAGGAAGACATCCACCTCCACGTGGAGTCGGCGCTCACGGCCCGGCTCGGCGACACCGGCCGCAAGATCCACACGGCCCGCAGCCGCAACGACCAGGTGGCCACGGATCTCCGGCTCTTCTGCCGGCGGGCCATCGACCGGCTCGACCACGGGCTCGCCGAACTCCAGCGGGCGTTCCTCGGGTTCGCGGAGCGGGAGGCGGGCCTCGTGATCCCGGCCTACACGCACCTCCGCCGGGCGCAGCCCGTGCTCGCATCCCACCAGCTGCTGGCCTGGTGCGAGAAGTTCGCCCGCGATCGCGATCGGCTCGCCGACTGCCGGCGGCGGACCAACGTGCTGCCGCTCGGCTCGGGCGCCGTGGCCGGCTCGAGCCTGCCGATCGACCGCGAGCACGTCCGCGAGGCGCTCGGCTTCGGGGCGGTCGCCGCCAACAGCCTCGACGCGGCCAGCGACCGCGACTTCGCCGTCGAGCTCGCCTTCGTGATCGCGCTCTCGATGGTGCACCTCTCCCAGTGGGCCGAGGAGTGGATCCTCTACAGCACGCAGGAGTTCGGGTTCCTGAAGCTGCCGGAGACGTTCTGCACCGGCAGCTCGATCATGCCGCAGAAGATCAACCCCGACGTGCTCGAGCTCGTCCGCGGCAAGAGCGCCCGGACGATCGGCAACGTGCAGGCCCTGCTCGTGCTCCTGAAAGGCCTGCCCACGGCCTACAACCGCGACCTGCAGGAGGACAAGGAAACCCTCTTCGATTCGATCGACACGCTCGAGGCCGCGCTCGGCGTGGCCGCCCCGCTCGTCGCCGGCACGTCGTTCGACCGCGTGCGGATCACCGCCACGATCGAGCAGGGCCACCTCGACGCCACGAGCCTGATGGAGGCGCTCATCGCCCAGGGGGTGCCGCAGCGGACCGCCCACGAGACGGTGGGCCGGCTCGTCCGGCTGGCCATGACCCGCGGCGTGGCCCTGGCAGACCTTGCCGACGAGGAGTTTTCTCGCGAATACGCGGGCTGGAACGTGGCCCTGCGTGGGGCCTTGGGGGCCTCCCGAGCAGTTGAGCGGATGGCGAGTTTCGGCTCCACGGCCCCGGCGTCGGTGGCCGAACAGATTGCCGGCTGGCGACAGCGGCTGGGAGCCGCGGCCACGCCGTAGCTCCAGGCAGTCGCTCCCGCCATGGCCGGATGCCCGCGGATCGGACGTGTTCGCCCGTCGCCATCGGCCTGCGCCGTCGTGGTGCTCGTGGCCGCGGTGGCCGCCCCGGCCCAGACGCCCGCCGACGCGCCGCTCGACCCGCTCCAGCAGGCCGTGGTGGACTCGCTCGCGTCCGCCCCGCGGACCACGCCGGCCCGGCTCTTCGAGGCCGTCGTGCGGTCCACCGACATCGGCGCGATCGACACGGCGCTCGACTGGTTCGGCCGGCTCTCGGCCACGATCGACGGGGCCGGCGACCGCCGCGGTGAGCTGCTCGCCGACCTTTTCGATTCGCCCGAGGCCGAGGGGCTCGGCCGGGTGGAGCGGGTGCTCGGTCCGCGGGAGCCCGCCGTCCGGGAGTTCGTCGCCGAGGTCCGCGCCGCGGCCCGGGCGCGGCGGGGCGATCCCGCGCGTCTCGCAGCCGCCGCGGCCGCGCTCGCGAGCCCGCAGGCGGCCGAGCGGCAGGCGGCGGCCGAGCAGCTCGTCCGCGGACACGTCGACGCCCTGCCCGTGCTCGTGCCGCTGCTCGCCTCGAAGGCCGCGGCCGACTCAGGACCGCGCGAGGCCGCCCGGCAGATCGTGGGCCTGCTCGGCGACGACGCCCGGCAGCCGCTGCTGTCGTGGCTGGCGTCCGGCGATGTGGAGAACTGGCCCGGCATCCTCGAGGCGCTCGACGCCAGCGGCGCCACCGACATCGACACGTTTCTCGTGGCCCCCGCGCTGGTGAACGACCTGCCGGCCCCGGTCCGCGCGGCGGCTCGGGAGATTCTCGAGCGGCGGGCGGGGCGACGGGCCGAGACCATCCGGCCGGCACACGCCGTGCCCGACCGCGCCGCCGCCGAGCGGCTGCTCGCCGACCGACTCGACCGCGTGCTCGCGCCGGACGGCCTGCCGCAGCCCGACTGCCTGTCGCTCGAGCCGATTCGCGACCAGGCACAGGCCGCCGCCGCGTTCGGCGGCAGCGTGACCGGCGCGGTGGAGCGGTTCACCTGGAAGCCCGAAGGGGGGCGGTTCGTGCGGGAGTCGATCTCGCCCCGCCGGGCCCGGGCG
>JBIIMU010000428.1:0-3006 GCA_044337845.1 Pirellulales bacterium
CAGCGTCACGGTGCCGTCGCCGGGGAAGAGCACGTTCGACGAGGCCATGTAGGCGTCGTGGTTGTGGGTGCGGCCCCACGGATAGGCGTCGATCCACTTCACCGTGTCGAGGGCCGCGCCGTTGAACTCGTCGGCGAACACGAGCTTGTAGGTCGCCGACGGGGGCGCGGCCATCCCGCCGCTGGCCGGCAGCGCCAGCCAGAGGACGGCGGCCCAGAGGCACGGCGACCGGGAGGGGAGAGAAGCCGGCATCGGGAGCGGTTCGCTGCGGGGTCGACGCAGGCCCCGGCCTGCATCCTGAGCGTAGTTTCCCCGGGCAACCGCCTCAACGATCAGGCTGGTCGCCGCGTCAGATCCCGCCCCACCGGCAGGGTCTGCCGACCGGCTCGCCCCGGTCCCCGCACCCTCCGCACCTCGCCGCGCCGGCACGAGACCGACCTCAAGCCCGTGGCCGCGGCTCGTCGATCGCCCCGGAACCGGGGATCGGGGCGGCACTTCACGCGGGGAGCACAGCGCATGGCGACGGTCGCGGCGGACGGTGGATGGAAGGCCGGCACAGTGGCGACGACCCGGCCGCGGCCGGCCACGTTTCGGGCGCTGGGCGCGGCCGACCCGCCGTTCGCGATCGGGATCGGCGGCGAGATCTTCCGCCGCATCGAGATCCTCAAGCACGATTCCTGGGCCGCGACGGCCGTGTATCGGTCGGCCACGCGGACCGCGAAGTGCAAGTTCAACCGGACACAGGCGATCGGCCCCGTGCCGATGGTCTGGCTCGGCCGGCTGCTCGCCTCCCGCGAGCAGTGGTTCATGGATCGCCTCGCGGGCATCGAAGGCGTGCCGGTGTCGCTCGGTCCGGTGCGGGTCGGGAACGAGTCGCTGCGCACCGCGGTCGCCCACGAGTGGATCGAGGGCCACGCGCTCGCCGAACGCGAATGGGTCGACGACTGGTTCTTCCCGCAGCTCGAGGCGATCCTCGACGAGGCCCACCGGCGCGGCATCGCGCACGTCGACCTGCACAAGCGGGAAAACATCCTCGTCGACCACTGTGGTCGTCCTTGCCTGATCGACTACCAGATCTCGTTCGGGATCCCGGTGGAGCGCCGCGTGGCCCGGCTGCTGCTCGGCGGCGTGCTGCGGCTGCTGCAGCGCTGCGACCGCTACCACCTCCTCAAGCACCGCGTGAAGCACCGTCCCGACCAGGTGGGCCTGTCGGCCGCCGACATGCAGCGCCTGCGGCCGTGGTGGATCCGGGCGCACCGCTGCGTGGCCGTGCCCTTCCGCACGGTCCGCCGCCGGCTGCTCACCGTCCTCGGCATCCGGTCGCGGAGCGGGCACGCCTTCAGCGAGGCCTTCCCCGAGGTGGCCCACCGCCGCGCGGCGTGAGCGGCACGGAAGCCCGTGGAGAGCGGCGGCAGACGCCGGTTCGCCCGGCAAATCGGCCTGCCGCCGGGGGGGCGGCCGCCGCTACACTCCCGCCGCCATGAAGATCATCTCGCGGTACGTGCTCTGGGATCTGCTCCAGGTGTTCCTGGTGGCCCTGGCCGCGCTCACCCTCTTCATGCTGGTGGTGGGGCTGGTGCGGGAAGCGCAGCAGCAGGGTCTCGGCCTGCTCCAGATCCTGATGCTCGTGCCCTACGTGCTCCCGGAGGCGATGCGGTTCGCCGTGCCGGGCACGATGCTGTTCGCGGTGGCCAGCGTGTTCGGGCGGATGTCGGCCTCCAACGAGGTGATCGCCCTCAAGGCCGCCGGCATCTCGCCGATGGCGATCATCTGGCCGGCGGCGGCGCTCGCGCTGGTGGTCAGCTTCGTGTCGGTCTGGCTCAACGACGTCGCCGTGTCGTGGGGCCGTGACGGCGTCCGGCGGGTGGTCGTCAACAGCGTGGAGCAGATCATCTACGGCCGCCTCCGGCAGCAGCGGTCCTACAGCACGTCCCAGGTGTCGATCAACGTGAAGGCCGTGGATGGCCGGCGGCTGATCCGACCGACGCTCTCGTTCCAGTCGGGCGGTCAGGGCGCGTCGGCGACGGTGTCGGCCGCGGAAGCCGAACTCCGCGCCGACCCGGAGCGCAACGCCCTGGTGGTCACGTTCACCGACGGCACGCTCCACATGGGCGACTACAGCGCGTCGTTCCCCGACAGCATCGTCCGCGAGGTTCCGCTCGACGCCGTGAGCCGCAAGAGCACCTCGTCGACGAGCCCCTCCGAGATCGCCATGGCCAGGTTCGCCACCGAGCGGGCCGGCCAGGTGGCCCGGATCGACCGCGTCGAGCAGCTGGCCGCCGGCAAGACGGCGATGGCGATCCTCGCCGGTCGCATGGAGCTCACGACGCCCGGGCACGTGGGCTACGAGCGGGAGCTTCTCAAGCAGGAGCAGAACCGGCTCAACCGGATCGTGATGGAGCCGTGGCGGCGCTGGGCCAACGGCTTCAGCTGCCTGTGCTTCGTGCTCGTCGGAGCACCGATGGCGATCCGGATGCGGAACGCCGACTTCCTCACCAGCTTCTTTCTCTGCTTCCTCCCGATCCTGATCGTCTACTATCCCGTGTTCATGTTCGGCGTCGACCTCGCCAAGCGGGGCTCCGTGCCGCCGATCGCCGTCTGGATGGGCAACGTGCTGATCACGCTCTGGGGCTGGTGGCTGCTCCGCAGCGTGGTCCGCCAGTAGCGCGGCCCGTCACAGGGCCGCTGTTGCCCGCTGCCGGGGATATGGCACAATCCGCGGTCGTCCCGGGAACGTTCCTCGTCTTCGCCACGGAGCCCACGTCGCATGCCCCGTCCCGTCACGCTGTTCACCGGCCAGTGGGCCGATCTGCCGCTCGAAGACCTCGCCCGCAAGGGGCGTGAGTTCGGCTACCAGGGTCTGGAGCTGGCCTGCTGGGGCGACCACTTCGACGTCACCCGGGCCCTGAACGAGAGCGGCTACTGTGCCGCCAAGCGCGACACGCTCGAACGCAACGACCTCTCGGTGCACGCGATCTCCAGCCACCTCGTGGGGCAGGCCGTCTG
>JBIIMU010000430.1:0-3000 GCA_044337845.1 Pirellulales bacterium
CGGATGGAGCGGCGCGGAGCGGGCGGAGACACCGCTCACGACGACCAAGCGCGGCGGCACGGGCGTCGGCCTGTTCGTGGTGCGCACGGCGGTGGAAAACCACGGCGGGCGCCTGGAATTGGGAAGGTCCGCGCTCGGCGGTGCGGAGGTGCGGATGACGTTTCCGCGGGCACACGCCCCGGACGCGAGGAAGGGCTAGGAACGGGGCTGTCGAATCGCTCTCGCCGTTGATTCGTCCCCAGCCTTCGCTGGCCTCGTCCTGGAATACCGCAGTACCGGTTAATGGGTACGCGTCGTACCGGATTCGTCCCTACCTGAGCCGGATTCGTCCCTTTCTCTGATTCGAGCCTTGATTTGTCTCTACCAACACACATTCTGTCGTGCAGCAAAGGCAATGAGCGTCGCCGGCTTCGACTCGGGTCGTTCATCCAGACTGTCCGTGTATCACAAGGAGAATGCTTATGACGCTGGTGTCGCACTTGAGGTCGAGTCGGTCGTTCCACATCTCCCGATACCGGCCCTACCGATTCATCGCGTTCGCCATCGCGATGTGCGGGTTTTTCACGAGCCATGGCCGTGCCGGCCAGATCTACGTGACGAGTTTCGGCACCCCGAACGGCATCTTGGGCAAGTACGACACCTCGACCGGCGGTGGTCCGGTGGCAGGGTGGTCGAACCTCACGGTTCCGTCGCCGACAGCCTTATCCGTCGACAGTAGTGGATTCGTCTATGTTGCCAGCTTGAATAACGGCACAATCCGCAAGTACGACTCGGCGGGTACCCAGGTCGGCGGATGGGAAATCAATGGCCTCGCCGGCCCGCAGGGCATCGCCATCAACAATGCGACTGGGCGGCTGTATGTCGCCCAAGGCACGAGCGGTCTCGTGGCGTCGTACAACCTCTCGAATGCCGCGATCGTGAACTCAAACCTGCTCGGCTCCGCGATTGGGAATCCGTACAGCGTGCTGGTCGACCCGACAGGCTTCGTGTTCGTGAGCGCCCAATCCACGGGGATCATCTACAAGGTCGATGGGACGACCGGCACAACCGCGGCCGGGTGGACGAACCCTACGGGCTTCAACTCCCCGACGGGCCTCGCCTTGGACAGCTCGGGCAACCTGTTCGTATCGAGCTACAACGGCGGTTTCGTGAGCAAGTTTGACGGCACGAACGGCAGCTCGCTGACCTTCACGAGCCCGCAGTGGAACGGCAGTTTCATGCCGGGACCCCAGGGGCTGGCGATCGACGGGGAGGACAACCTGTATGTCGCCTTCGGCACCAACTCCGACGCCGTCGGGAAGTACTCGCTCGCCACCAGCCTGCCGGTTCCGGGCTGGAGTTATCCGACCGGACTTTCCAGTGGCGTCCAACTCGCGCTGGTGCCCGAGCCCTCCACCTGCGCCATGGTCCTCGGGGGTCTGGCCTGCGGCGGCTATGTCGTGGTCCGGCGTCGCAAGCGGGCCTAACGCGAACAAGCCAGCTTGATTCCTCCGTAGATGCGGTGACTCCTGCTCGAGCCATTCGGACTGCGGCAGCGCCCGAGTGGCCGGCGGCTGCGTAGGCGAAGGCGTGCGTGCCATTCCCGTTGTCGAGCCATCCGATAGCGCGGAGCGTGCCTTGGGCTGTTGAGGAGGCCGCGACGGACGACGTGATGCCAGAAGAGCCGGTCCAAGAGCCGCCCGCATAGACCCCCGTCTAGACGGAGCCTGCCTGCGTGCTCTTCGAAAAGGATGTCTGGGCCTGCTGACTGCTGGGCGTGCTCTTCCGTGCGGAGTTCCGGGGGTCGCGATATGCGGCAGGGCTCGCGTCGAACTGTTTTGTCCGCGGCTCCGGCGATCGGAGGAAAGTCGCGTTGGTGTGCCGCGGGGCGGGGCTCTAGACTGCGGTACGAAGTCATCCGACGAGATCGCGATGCGACTCCTGCTTGCCATCCTCGTGATCGTGCAGCCGCTCCTCCGCGGAGCCGCGGTGCCGCATGTGCACGCGTCGCAATCCGAAGTGCCTGGGCATGCCAGCCGGCCGCATGTCCATCTCGCGGGGCATGCGGGCCACCACGCCCATGCACACCACCGGCATCACCACGGTCGCGAGAATGGGCACGTCCGCGACACGATGCACGCCGAACACGCCGAGACCGGCCTCCCCGGCACAGTGCCGGTCCCCGCCCACGACGACGATGCCGTCTATGTCGCCGATGACACCGTGATGCTCATGCCCGCGGGCCGATCGTCGCCCAGAGGCACCGTAACCCGATGGCTAGCCTATCCGGCCTTGGGAATGTTCGTTTCGCCTTCGGCTGCCGACATGCGGCCCCGGCGGCCAAGGAAAAGGATCACGGTCACTCGCACGATCACGGCGACCACCACGTTCACGGAGCCGGTCCCCACGACGGCACGCTGGCCGACTGGGGCGGCGGCAAATACCACGTCGAGTTCACGGTCGATCACGACAAGAAAGAGACCATCGTCTACGTGTTGGGAAGCGACGAGAAGACTCCGGCTCCGGTGAAGATGGCCGACGGCAAGCTACTGCTGACAATCAGCGAGCCGGCGTTCCAGGTCGAACTCGCCGCCCGGCCTCTTCCCGGCGAGTCCGACGGGAGGGCGTCGTGCTACGGTGGCACGCACGAGAGCCTCGGCATCGTCCGGGAGTTCGCCGGCACGATCAGCGGCGAGGTGGATGGAACGCCTTTCGCCGGCGATTTCGCCGAGCAGCCTCACGGCGACCACGACCACGAATGATCCCGGAATGCCGCGCGAGCCGCCGCCCGGGGAATGACGCTCGACCAGGTGGTTGGCCGTCGGCGCTCCGGCAACCCGCCTCGCCCCGGCCGACGCCGACCGCCACCCCTCCATTCCCCGGGTTCCACGAGCACCGCGAGGGAGGCCATCCCGCCCCCGGCCGGCGCGGTGCATAATCGCTCGCGTGAAGCCCGGCGGCAGCGGCGACGCTTCACGGCCCGTTCCTTCCCGGAGTGAACCCGATGTCCACGAGAGTCCG
>JBIIMU010000429.1:0-3000 GCA_044337845.1 Pirellulales bacterium
GCAAACTTCGTGAGGCGCACCGCCTCGGCGGTGGAGTTGGAGCCGGTGCCGGGCATCACGAGGATCCGCCCGGCGGCCGCGGCGATGCTCTCGGCGATCACCCGCTCGTGCTCGTCGTGCGTGAGCGTGGGCGACTCGCCGGTGGTGCCGACCGGGCAGATGCAGGTGGTGCCGGCCTGCACCTGGAAGTCGATCTGCTCCTTGAGCCGCGCGGAGTCGAGGCGGCCGTCGCGAAACGGCGTGACGATGGCGACGGACAGGCCGGCGAACTTCTCGGCGCGGGAGGGCATCGGGGCTCCTTCGGGGAACGGGAGGGGAATCGCGGCCGCCGGCGCTTGCCGATTCCCGCGAAGGGCGCGAGGATAGGGTTTTTTTCCGGGGGCGGCAAACCCCGGGCACCCTCGCGAGGCGACGCCGCATGACGCGTCTGAACACCACCGTCGGCCGAGCGGACCGGCCGTCGATGCGGATGGGAACTCCGCGGGCCGGGGCCTTCGAGGCGGCGGAGCGGATCGTCGCCGCCGGCGGATGCCCGGCCACGATCGGCGTGGTGCTCGGCACCGGGCTCGGCGGCCTCGCCGACCGGCTCACGGGCCGCTGGATGATCCCGTCCACCGAGACCGGCTGGCTGGCGCGGTCCACGGCCACGGGCCACGCGGGCCGCGTGGTGTGCGGCACGCTGCGGGGCGTGCCCATCGCGATGCTGCAGGGCCGCGTGCACGGCTACGAGGGCTTTCCGCCCGAGACGCTCACCCGCGGTGTCGAGCTGCTCGCGGCGCTCGGCTGCACGCAGGTGCTGCTCACGAATGCCTCGGGCGGACTGCGGCCCGACATGATCGGCGGCGAGCTCGTGATCGTCACCGACCACATCGACGTGGTCCGCCGTCCGTGGGGCGAGGCGCTCGAGCCCGACGACGCGGCCGCGGTCCCGCCCCGTACGCGGTTCTACGACCCGGCGCTCGCCGACCTCGCGCTCGAGGCCACGCGTCGCGCCGAGGTCGCGGCCCGCAAGGGCGTGTATGCGTTCCTGTCGGGGCCGAGCTACGAGACGCGGGCGGAGTATCGGATGCTCCGCCGGATGGGCGCCGACGTGGTGGGCATGTCGACGGTGCCCGAGGTCGTGGCCGCCACGCGGATGGGGCTCGACGTGACCGTCTGCTCCGTGGTGACCAACGTGGCGAAGCCCGACGCGCTCTCGCACCTCGACACCGACGCCGAGGACGTGTGCCGGATGGCGGCCACCGCGGCCGAGGGCGTGTGGGCGATCCTCGACACCCTCGCGGCCCGCGCGGCCGGCCTGCCATGCACATCCTGCTGACCAACGACGACGGCATCGAGGCGCCCGGCCTGGCGGCGCTCGAGCAGGCGGCGGCCGCGCTCGGCGCGGCGGTCGTGGTGGTGGCGCCGGCGGAGTGCCACTCGGGCTGCGGCCATCGCGTGACCACCGGGCGGCCGATCCCGGTCGCCGAGGTGGGCCCGGGGCGGTTCCGCGTGGACGGCACGCCGGCCGACTGCGTGCGGATCGCGCTGGCGCGGCTCGTGCCCGACGCGCGGCTCGTGCTCTCCGGGATCAACGCCGGCGGCAATCTCGGCGCCGACATCCACCACTCCGGCACCGTCGCCGCGGCCCGGGAGGCGTCGCTGCACGGCGTGCCGGCGGTGGCCGCGTCGCAGTATCACCGCCGCGGCACCGTGATCGACTGGCGGCGGGCGGCCCGCTGGGTGGCGGAGGTGCTCGCCGACCTGCGGGGCCGCGCTCCCGCGGCGGGCGAGTTCTGGAACGTGAACCTCCCCGACCTGCCGGCCGGCGTGCCCGATCCCGCGGTCGTCGAGTGCGCGGTGGACGGCTCGCCGTTCGGGATCGCCTACCGGCCCACGGCCGAGGGCTTCGCCTACGAATCGAGCTACCACGACCGGCCGCGGGTGGCCGGCGGCGACGTGGACGTGTGCTTCGGCGGGCGGATCGCGGTGTCGCGGGTGCGGGCGGTGTAGCCGGGGGTCACTCGACCACCCGGAGCATCGCCCCCTGGGCGTCGAACCGGGCGATCACGAGGTCGTGGTGCTTGGCGAGCCCGAGGGAGTCGAGCCGCTCGACCAGGCCTCCCGCCTTGTCGAGCGTTTCGCAGCAGGCCAGCACCGCCGGCCCCCAGCTCGACTGCGTGCAGCCGGGGGCGCCGAGTTCCGTGAGCAGCTCGAGCAGGTCGGCGGTGGCCTGCGCGTAGGGCAGCTTCCGCGACTCGGCCGCAAACGGGGCCCCGGCCATGGCGCCGTAGTTCCGCACCGCGAGCGCGAACTCGATGAACTTCCCCTCCACGGCCGCCGGCAGCATGTCGAGCAGCGCGATCCGCGCGAGCTCGGCCGTCACCTCGTGCGGCACCGGCGGCAGCCGGGCGAAGGCCGCCCGCTCCGCCTCGCCCGACGGGCCGGTGGAATCGCGGGGGATCGCGAGCACGCACCGCCATGCCGAGGGCAGCCGCACGCGGGCCACCATCGGCGAGAAGTCGCGGGTGGTGTCGTCGTCGGTCTCCTCGGGCCGGACCACGCGGCCCGCCTCCACGATCAGGCCGCCGCGGCTGAAGCCATACACGCCCACGCACGACCGCCGGCCGCGGCCCACGGCCCGGGCAAACTCCAGGGCGTCGCGGATGTCGAACAGCCAGTCGTGCTCGGTGGGCTCGAGGGCGTCTTGCACGGGATGCGGCATCGCGGGGGCCGCTTCGGTTTCCGATCCCATCGTGAACAGGTGCCGCATGCCGGCCGCGATCGCCAGCCCGAGCTGCGTGCCGCTGCCGAAGCCCACGTGGGCGGCGGGCGCGGCGATCACCTCGATGCTGCAGCCCACGTCGCCGAGTCGCCAGGCGGCCGCACAGGCCTGCGCGAAGCCCACCGCCCGCTCCGCGTGCAGCCCGCGGGCCTCGAGCCGGGAGGCCCTCCGCAGCCGGACGTGCACGGTGGGGCGGTCCACCATCACGCCCACGCCGCCATACGACCGCGCGCCCG
>JBIIMU010000431.1:0-2977 GCA_044337845.1 Pirellulales bacterium
GAATCGCGCGGCATACGCTCGTGGCGGGGCTGATCGCGGGCCGCGGCGACGGCACGTGGACGGGCACCCGGGGCATCGGTTCGGCCGCCGCGGCCGCGGCGATCGGCGGCGGGCTGAACCGGGCGGTCGGCTGGAATCAGGAGGCCGACGGATCGTTTTCGATCGCGTACACGGCCCCCGGCGACGGCAATCTCGACGGGCTCGTCGACATCCTCGACGCCGCCGATCTGCTGGCGGCGGCGAAGTACGACACCGGCGGGTCGGCGATCTGGGCGGAGGGCGACTACACCTACGATGGCGTCGTCGACCTGCTCGACGTGGCGGAGTCGCTCTCCACGGGGCTTTTCGACGCCGGCTTTGCGGCGACCGCCGCGTCGGCGACACTCTCCGCCGCCGTCGTCTCGGTGCCCGAGCCGGCATGTCTCGCGGCGGTCGGCGTCGCGATGATGGCGGGTGTGGCGAGAGTCAGGAAGCGCGGTCGGCGTCGATCGCCGGCGTGAGCCCCGGAGGAGTGAGGTGGTGCACGAGTCCGTCGAACCGTTGGGCATGCGGGTGCTGATCCGCAAAGACGAGAGCCGCCACACGACCCGCGGCGGCATCGTGCTCCCCGATCAGGCCGAGATCCCCACGATCACCGGCCGCGTGGTCGAGGTGAGCCTCCAGGTGGAGCGGGACGCCGACTTCCCGATCGAGAAGTACGACAAGGTCCTGTTCCACCCCAAGAACTCGATCCCGGTGGACTTCGAGCAGGACAACCTGCTGTACGTGGTGCCCATCGAGGACGTGGTGGCGGTGTTCCGTCGCGACGACCAGCCCCGGCCGCGGCGGCGTGCCAAGCCGGGGCACGAGGAGGGCGGTCAGGAGTGATCCGGCCGCGGCGCCGTCGCGGCTGACCCCGCGAGTCAGAGGGCGAGGCAGGCGTAGGCCGCGAGCGATGCCGTGACCGGCAGCCACCAGCGGAGCCCGAGCGACGGCAGGAAGGCCCGCGCCGCGACCGCCGCGGCCAGCACGACGGCGGCCGCTGCGATCTCGACCGCCAGCACCCGGCCGGTCGCCTGCTGGACCACGCGGGCGGCCAGGAACGCCGCGATCACCCCGCCGGCTGCGGCGATCCCGGCCAGCGATCGGGCCGCGGGGACGGCGAGGAGCGCCGAGGTGGCGAGCAGCATCGAGTAGGGGAAGAAGAGTTCCCGGTTGCCGGTGAAACGGGAGGCGGCCAGCCAGCCGACGGCGGGCAGGGCGGCGAGCAGCGCGGCCGGCTCCAGGCCGGCGACGACGTGGGCCACGCAGGCCACGGCGGCGACGGCGGCCCACGCGGGGCCGCCGCACACATGGGCGACGGCGAGAATCGCGAACTCGACGAGGATGAACGCGGCCACGCGCATGCGAGCGATCCGAAGCAGCCGCCGGGCGGGTGCCGCCCGCGGGCCCACGAGCCTACGCGGCGACGGGCCTCCGGTCGACTCGGTATGATCGCCGCTCACGCGAGCGGGAGCGGCGGCATGAACGAGTGGCTGGCCTTCGGGATCGTGGTGGTGATCTGCGGCGTGCTCGCGTGGCTCGTGAACCTCGCCGGCGACGACGGCGACTCCGACGCCGGCGACCGAGGCGGGGGCTGACGACGAGTCAGGCCTGCCGAATGATTGACCCGGCCGCGGCAGCGACGCTATGGTTGGTGAGATCCGGGGCGGCAGCGCCGCTCCTCTCGTTCTCCGCCGGAGGCCATCCCATGCAGCGTGTCATTCACGAAGCCGCCGGGATCGCCGTGTCGGTGCGAGTTGGCGGCGTGGCCTCGCGCCCCCGCGCGACCTGACGCCGCGTCGATCCGCAGAACGCTTCCCCCCCTCGTCGCCCGCGAGCGGCCTGTTCGCCGTCATCTCCTGACGGCGGCCGAGGCGCGGGCGTGTCCTCCGTGTGGTGCTGCGGCTCCGCATGCCCGTCCACGGACCATTCCCCAGGAATCCCATGTCTCATCATCGTCGCCCGCTCGGTTCCAGTCCGTCCCATTCCCGCAAGGATCTCCAGCTCTGTCGCCAGGTCGCCGAGACGCTCCAGTTCGTGCTCGGCGATTGCGGCGACGACGTGCTGCGGGATCTGCACGTCGTCAGGGTCGTCCCCGCGCCCGACGCGTCGCAGCTGCTCGTGATCGTGGGCTCGCTCCCGGGCGAGTCGCCGGCCGCGCCGCGCGACGTGCTCGACCGGCTCCACGCCCAGGCAGCCGGGTTCCGCGCCGAGGTGGCCCATGCCATCACGCGGAAGCGGGCCCCCGCGCTCCTGTTCGAGTATCTGGCCGGGACGCCGGGAGAGGAGCCGCCCCGGTGAGCCGTATCGTGCCCGAGGTCGACGGCGTGCCGATCCACGCCTGGCTCGCGACGCCGCTCGGCGCCGACGTGCGCACCGCGGTCGAGCGGCTGGCAAAGGCTCCCGACGTGAACCACCTCGCCGTCATGCCCGACGTGCATCGCGCGGGCGAGGTCTGCGTCGGCGTGGCCCTGGCGACGTCGTCGCTCGTCTACCCGGCGGCCGTGGGCGGCGACATCGGCTGCGGCATGGCCGCGGTGCGGTTCGACGTGCCGGCCGCGGTGCTCGCCGACGACGCCCCGCTCGCGCGGGCCCTGCTCCGCACCCTCGGCCGCGCGGTGCCGGCGCTGAAGGCGGCTGCCCGCACCGTGCCGGAGAGGCTCGAAGGTCCCCTGTCACCGGCGGCGCTCTCGGACGAGCGGCTGGCACGGGTCGCCACCCGCGAGGGCCGCTGGCAGCTCGGCTCGCTCGGGAGGGGAAACCACTTCCTCGAGTTTCAGGCCGATGACGAGGGCAGCCTCTGGCTGATGGTCCATTCAGGGTCGCGGGGCATGGGGCAGGCGATCACCGCGTGGCACCTGGCCCGGGCCGTCGCGCCCGCCCCCGAGTCGCCGCTGGCGCTCGATGTCGCCGGCGCGGCCGGCCACGCCTACCTGGCCGACGTGGCCTGGGCCAG
>JBIIMU010000041.1:0-11499 GCA_044337845.1 Pirellulales bacterium
ATCTTCGTCGAGCCGTCCCATCCCGACCAGCTGTTCCAGCGGCTGCGGGACCGGGGAACGGAATCGCCGGAGGCGATGGCCCGCCGCCTGGAGGTGGCGCGACGCGAACTGCACGAGGCGCATCGCTATCGGCATCGCGTCGTCAATGAAAACGTCGCCGAGGCCCTCGCCGGGATCGAACACATCCTGGCGGCCGAGGGGTTCACCGACACGACCCACACGCCCGTCATGGGCGGCCCCGCCGCGACCCGAGCAACCGTCACCCGCCCCGAGCCATCCCCGAACGCCCCCCAGACCGAGGAGACACGACCATGATCGATGACCTGCGCGAGGAAGAGATCGTCAACAAGGTGGGAGGCCGGTTCAAGCTCTCCACGCTGATCCAGAAGCGGCTCGTGGCGCTCAACGCCGGCGGGCGGCCGCTGGTGGACGTCGACACCGACGACAAGATGCAGATCGTCATCGAGGAGATCAAGCAGGACAAGATCTTCCTCGACACCTCGCTCAACCTCCGCATCACCGGCGAGTCGCCCGAGGCGGGCGGACCGCTCGATTTCGATCCCACGATCCTGTGAGCATCGCCGACCGCGAGATCGTGCTCGGTGTCACCGGCGGGGTGGCGGCCTACAAGGCGGCCATGCTCGCGAGTCTGCTGGTGCAGCGCGGGGCGCGGGTGACCGCGGTGCTCACGCCGGCAGCCAGACGGTTCGTGGGCGGCGCCACGTTTGCGGCGCTCACCGGCCGGCCGGTCGCGGGCCGGATGTTCGACCCGGGCCGCTTTCCGCTCGGTGCTCACATCGAGCTCGCCGCCCGGGCCGACGCCGTGGTGGTGGCGCCGGCGACCGCGGACTTTCTCGCCCGGGCCGCCGCCGGCGCGGCCGATGACCTGCTCGCCACGCTCGTGCTCTGCGCGGAGTGTCCGGTGCTGGTGGCCCCGGCGATGAACACCGCCATGTGGGAGAAGGCCGCCGTCCAGCGGAACGTGCGGCAGGTCGCCGCGGATGGGCTGACGGTGGTGCCGCCCGGAACGGGCTGGCTGTCGTGCCGCCGGCAGGGGCCGGGCCGCATGGCCGAGCCCGAGGCGATCGCGGCGGCGGTCGAGCAGGCTCTGGCGGGGCGGCCGCCCCGCGGGTGACCGACGGGAGGGAACTCGAGTGGCGACGATCCTGCTGACCGCCGGCCCCACGCGAGCCTACCTTGACGACGTCCGCTTCCTGACCAACGCCTCGAGCGGCCGGATGGCGGCGGCGCTGGCGGAGGCGGCGCTCGCCGCCGGCCACCGGGTGATCATCGTCAGCGGGCCGGTGCAGCTGGCCTATCCGGCCGCGGCGCGGGTGGTGCCGGTCGTCACCACGCGGGAGATGCTCACCGCGGCGCTCGCCGAGCTGCCCGCGGTCGACGGGGTGATCGCGACGGCGGCACCCTGCGACTTCGAGCCGGTGCAGCGGCAGTCGGGCAAGATCCCCCGACGGGGCGCGGGCCTCACGCTCGAGCTGACGCCCACGCCGGACGTGATCGCGACGCTCGCGCACGCGGGAACTCCCGGGCAGTGGTTCGTGGCGTTCGCGCTCGAGCCCGGAGGCGACCCGCGGCGGGCCTTCGAGAAGATCGAAGCCAAACGCTGCGACCTGATCGTCGTCAACGACGTGCAGGCGCTCGAGGGCACGATGACCTCGGTGACGGTGTTCGACCGTGCCCATGCCGCGGTGGGCTCGCGGGCGGGCTCGAAGGGCGAGGTGGCGGAGTGGCTCGTGGCGCTGATCACCGCCCGCTGCCTGGGGTAGCGGGGCGTCCCGGGGCCGCGCTATAAAGGACGCGTCCCCCCGTTCCCGCGGAGCCCGCCATGATCACCGTCGCAGTCCTCGGTGCCACCGGATACACCGCCGTCGAGGCGATCAAGCTCCTGCTCCGGCATCCCGAGGCCAGGATCGTCGCGGTGACGAGCCGCCAGGAGGGCAAGACGCCGATCAGCGGCGTGCACCCGAGCCTGGTGGGCCGGCTCGAGATGCCGCTCGAAGACCTGACGCCGGAGGAGGTCGGCGAGCGGGCCGACTGCGTGTTCGGGTGCCTGCCGCACTGTGCCAGCGCCGAGATCCTGCCCCGGGTGCTCGCCGCGGGCGCGAAGGTGGTCGACTTCAGCGCCGATTACAGGCTGGACGACGCCGCCACCTACCTGGAGTGGTACGGCCACGAGCATCCCGACGCGGGGCGGCTCGGAGGCACCGTGTACGGTCTCCCCGAACTGTTTCGCGAGCGGATTCGGGGCCAGCGGCTCGTGGCCAACCCGGGCTGCTACTCCACGTCGGCGATCCTGCCGCTGGCGCCGCTGCTGAAGAGCGGCCTGTTCGAGGCCGACGACATCATCGTCGACTCCAAGAGCGGCGTGAGTGGCGCCGGCCGCCAGCCGAAGCTGATGACGCACTTTCCCGAGTGCAACGAGAGCATGTCGGCCTACAACGTGGGCCGGCACCGGCACACGCCCGAGATCGAGCAGGTGATCGCCCGGCACGCGGGCGTGAGGCCCGCCGTGATCTTCACGCCCCAGCTCGCCCCGATGGATCGCGGCATCCTCTCGACGATCTACGTGCGGCCGCGGCGGCCGATGTCCGAGGGCGACGTGATGACGCTGCTCCGCGACGCCTACGCCGGCGAGCGGTTCGTGCGGGTGGTCGACCATCTGCCGGGCACCAAGGACACCGTCGACACCAACTTCTGCGACATCACCGCCCGCGTCGTCCGCGACCGGGTGCTGCTGATCTCCTGCCTCGACAACCTCGTCAAGGGCGCCGCTGGGGCGGCCGTCCAGAACTTCAACGTCCTCTTCGACCTTCCCGAGACCATGGGGCTCCTCTGACCATGTCCGTCGCCGACACGCCCATCACGTATCCGATTCCGCCCCTGCCGCGCGGCTGGCGCATGGCCGCCGTGCACGCCGGCATCAAGCGGAATGCGACCCGGGAGGACGTCACGCTCGTGGCCAGCGACCGACCGGCCACCGCGGCGGGCGTCTACACGACGAATCTCGTGTATGCCGCGCCGGTCGCCCTCGACCGCAGCCGGACGCCCGGCACCGGGTTCCGCGGTGTGGTCGTCAACTCCGGCAATGCCAATGCGTGCACGGGAGCGCGGGGCCTGGAGGACGCGCGCCGCATGGCCGACCTGGCGGCCCACGCGATCGGGGCCGAGGGTGGCCAGATGCTGGTGATGTCCACCGGCATCATCGGGGAGTTTCTCCCCATGGCCACGGTGGAGAAGGGGATCGCCGCGGCGGCGGCCGCTCTCGGGGCCGACGACCGCGCCGCGGTCTCGGCGGCGCGGGGACTGATGACCACCGACACGCGTCCCAAGATGGCCGGACGGACCGTGACGGCCGACGGGGTCGAGTGCACGGTGTTCGGCATGGCCAAGGGGGCCGCGATGATCGGCCCGCGGCTGGCCACCATGCTGGGCGTGGTGATCACCGACGCGGCACTCGCGCCGGCCGACGCCCAGACGCTGCTCGCCGACGTCGCGGAGCGGACGTTCAACTGCGTCGCCGTCGACGGACACATGAGCACCAACGACACGGTGCTCCTCCTCGCCAACGGGGCCGCCGGCGGTCCGCCGCTGTCGGGGGCGGGGCTGGCGGCGTTCGGCCGCAGCCTGCTGGAGGTCTGCGAGTTTCTGGCGCGGGAGATGGCCGACGACGGCGAGGGGGCGACGCACGTGATGCGGATCGAGGTGTCTGGCGCCGGCTGCCGCGAGGACGCCCGGCGGATCGCCCGCACCATCGCCGACAGCCCGCTGGTGAAGACGGCGGTGCATGGCGCCGACCCGAACTGGGGCCGGATCGTGTCGGCCGCGGGGTACTCCGGCGTGGCGTTCGACCCGAACCGGACGACGCTCCGCGTGAACGGCACGCTGCTCTTCGAGGGGGGCTCGCCGGTGCCGTTCGAGGCGGCCGCCGTCTCGGCGTCGATTCGGGACCATCGGGAGACGCTGATCGAGCTTGCGGTCGGGTCCGGCCCCGGCGCGATCCGCTTCTACTCCAGCGACCTGACGGCCGAGTACGTGCATCTCAACGCCGATTACCACACCTGACCGGCGGAGCCAGCCGGCCCGGCTGGCCCGGCGCGGCGGAGGGCGGCTCCTGCGGCGGCCGCCCCAACGCCCGCCCGAGTCCGGGTCGCCTAGAATGCCCCGTCTTGACGCCGACGACCTGAAAGGGTTTGCTCTCGGCGTCGTCCGTCCCGCCCCGAGACCCCGATTCCGATGTCCCTCCCGTCGCTCCTTCCGCCGGTCGAGTTCGAGTCGCTTCCCGCGGGACGGACCCGTCCGCTCCTCCCCTCAGGACGCGATTCCGCGGTGTGGCCCGGCTCCGCGCGGCCGACGGTGATGGCGGCGGCCGATCCGGACGACGAGGATGAGGAACTCGGCGACGAGGAGGATCTGTCGGTCGCCCAGCCGGCCTCCGACGAGGACTCGGCGTTCGACGACTTCGACGACGAGTTCGACGACGACTTCGAGGAGGAGGAGGACGATCCCGACTGGGATCATCCCGACGAGGGCGAGGGCGATGTCCCCCCGGCCGGCAAGAATCCGGGTCGCAAGAAGTGAACCGCTGACGCCCCGCGTGGAATCGTTCGATGGCAGGTCGCGACGAACAGCAGTCGACTCCGGACGATCCCGGCACAGGCCCTGAGCGTCCGCGGCGGACGGCCTCGAGGGCACCGGGGCCGACGGGTTGGTTCGGCACGCTCGGCCAACTCGACTTCGACATCGACTTCTTCGAGAAGCTGCTGGCGCGGACGCCGAACTCCGTCGAGGTGCTCCGCGTGCTCGCGGAACTGGTCAGCCGCAAGGGCCAGTTGGCCAGGGCGGTCGAACTCGACCGGCGACTCGTCGGCCTGATGCCGGACGACTTCCTGGCGCGCTACAACCTCGCCTGCTCGCTCGCCCGCGCCGGGCGGTCCGACGAGGCGATCGACGCGCTGTCGCGGGCGATCCTGCTCGGCTACGACGACCTGGATCACATGGAGTCGGATCCGGACCTGGAGTCGATCCGGCAGCATCCGGATTTCCTGGCGCTCCTCGGGGAGTGACCGGAGCGGATGCGTTCACGGTCGGTCTGCTAGACTCCCGCGACCTCGCGTTCAGGAGACGGCAGGCATGCTCGACCAGTACGACATCATCACCGAGGCCGCGACGCTGATCGCCGCCGAATGGCCCCACACGCCCCGGGTGGCCGTGATCCTCGGCAGCGGCCTCGGCGGCGCCGGCGCCGCTCTCAAGGACCGGGTCGTCATTCCGTACGACCGGATCCCCCACTTCGCCCGCTCCACCGCCCACGGTCATTCCGGGCAGCTGGTGTGCGGGCTCCTCGACGGCGTGCCGGTCGTGATCATGGAGGGCCGGCAGCATGCCTACGAGGGCTATCCGCTGCAGCAGATCACGCTCCCCGTTCGCGTGCTGAAGCGGCTCGGGGCGGACCTGCTGATCGTGACGAACGCCTGCGGAGGCCTGAATCCCCAGTACCGCACCGGTGATCTGATGGTCATCGAAGACCACATCAACCTGCTCGGCGACAACCCGTTGATCGGGATCAACGACGAGCGGCTCGGCCCCCGGTTCCCCGACATGTCGGCGCCGTACACGCCCGGCCTGATCGACGCCGCCCTCGCCGTCGCCCGGCGGGAGAACTTCGTGGCCCACAAGGGCGTCTACGTGGCCGTGACGGGGCCCAACCTGGAGACCCGGGCGGAGTACCGCTTCCTGCGGACGATCGGCGCCGACGTCGTGGGCATGTCGACCGTGCCGGAAGTGCTCGTCGCCGTTCATTCCGGCATGCGGGTGCTGGGAATCTCCGTCATCACCGACATGTGCCTGCCCGACGCGCTCGAAGTCGCGACGGTCGAGCACATCCTGGCGACGGCCCGGGCCGCGGAACCCAAGCTCCGCGCGATCATCACCGCGGCCGTGCGGTCGGCGGCCGGCTGACGCCCCGCGATCTCGAAACGGTGCCATGAGCTCCTCCGTCTCCCGTCGTCGTGCCGCGTGGCTCCTGGCCGTGACGTGCCTGGCCGGGTGGGGTGTGGCCCGCGCGGCGGACGTGTCGGTCCGCGATGCAGGGGCGGTGCCCGACACCGGGGCGGTGTGCACCGCGGCGATCCAGGGGGCGATCGACCGGGTGGCGGCCGCGGGAGGCGGCCGGGTGGTGGTGCCGCCGGGCGTGTTCACGACCGGGGCGCTCGACCTGCGTCAGGGCGTGGAACTCCATCTCGAAGCCGGCGGCGTGCTCCGCGGGTCTGCCAGCCTCGACGATTACCCGGCCCGCCGCACCCGAATCGAGGGCCACTTCGAGCACTGGCGTCCCGCGCTCGTCAACGCCGAGGGCCTCGAAGGCGTCCGGATCACGGGGTCGGGCACCCTCGACGGCAACGGCCGGCCCTTCTGGGCGGCCTTCTGGCGGCGACGGGCCGAAAACCCGAAGTGCACGAACCTCGAGGTCGAACGGCCGCGGCTGGTGTTCCTCTCCGACTGCCGCGACGTCCGTGTCGAGGGCATCCGGCTCGCCGACTCGGGGTTCTGGAACCTCCACGTCTACCGCTGCCGCGACGTGACGCTCGAGGGGCTCACCATCACGGCGCCGCACGGCGCGCCTCCGAAGATCGTCGGGGAGTCGCAGCCGTGGGACGAAATCGCGATCGACCGGGCGCCGAGTTCCGACGGCATCGACATCGACAGCTGCCAGGACGTGGTGATCCGCCGCTGCCGAATCTCGGTGGGCGACGACTGCATCGCCCTCAAGGGCTCGAAGGGCCCGCTGGCGCTCGCCGACGAGTCGAGCCCGCCCGTGGAGCGGGTGACGATCGAGGACTGCGTGTTCGAGAGCGGGCACGGCGCCCTCACCTGCGGAAGCGAGGCCACCGTGATCCGCGACGTGGTCATGCGCCGCTGCCGCCTGGACGCCGACGTGCCGCTGGTGCGGCTCAAGCTGCGGCCCGACACGCCCCAGCTGTACGAGAACATCGTGGTGGCCGACATCGACGCCGTCGACGCCCAGGCGATCTTCGACGTCAAGCCCTGGACGCAGTTCTTCGATCTCCAGGGACACCCGCCGCAGCCGTCGCGGGTTCAGGGGGTGCGCGTCAGCGGCGTGCGCGGCTCCTTCCGGTCGTTGGGCGAGCTCCGCGGCAACGACGGCGACACGATCTCCGGGGTCGTGCTCGAAGACGTCGACGTCACCGCGGCCAGCCCGCGGCTCGTCCGCCAGCCCGGGCAGCCGATCGAGTGCCGGGGGGTGCGGGTCAACGGGGCCGCGTTCGACGGGTCGTGATCAGCCGACCGCGGAGGCGGCGGCATACGAGCCGAGAACCACGACCCGCGTGCACCGCTTCTCGAGCGCGGCGATCGCCCGCCGGACGCGGAGATCGCTCCGGTGGCCCTCGAGCTCCACGAAGAAGATGTAGCCCCCGACCTCGCCGGGCATCGGAAACGACTCGATCCAGGTGAGGTTGAGCTTCTGTCGCTTGGGCACCGCCAGTGCGTCGGCGAGTCCGCCGGGCCGATGCTCGATCTCGAACATCAGCGAGGTCTTGTC
The DNA here is from genome assembly GCA_044337845.1 of Pirellulales bacterium. Taxonomy (GTDB): domain Bacteria; phylum Planctomycetota; class Planctomycetia; order Pirellulales; family UBA1268; genus QWPN01. The sequence continues at coordinate 7,580 of JBIIMU010000041.1, forward strand.
GCGGCCGGTGCGGCTGGAATCGGCATGGCCGATGACCGCGAACCGCGTGGTGTTGCCGGCGACGTCCTCGATGTTCTCGGCGAGCACCGCGAGGCCGTAGTGCACGCCGGCCTGGCGGCTGGCGATGGCGGCGACGTCGGGCCGGCGCGCGGCCATCTCGGCGGCGGCGGCCGTGCTCGTGACCTCGACCAGCCGCGCGGCGGGCAGGTGCCGCGCCAGCCAATTGCGACACTGCGACAGCGCCTGCGGGCGGCTGAAGACCTCCTGCACCGCCGATCGGTCGCCCGTCGCGAGCAGCGTGTGGTGGATCCGCAGCGGCACCTCCGCACAGATCTTCACCGGCAGCCGCGAGAGGTTGTCAAGCGTGTCGGCGATCCGGCCGTCGGTGGAGTTCTCCAGCGGCACGACGCCGTAGTGCGAGTGGCCGGCCTGGACCTCTTCGAATGCGGCGGAGATGCTCGCGACGGGCACGAAATCGACGGCGCTGCCGAACCGGTGCAGGGCGGCGAGATGGCTGTACGTCCAGGCGGGGCCGAGGTGAGCGACGCGGAGATGCTGCTCGATGGCCCGCGAGCCGGAGATCAGCTCGCGAAACACGGCCTTCACGCTCTCGTCCGAGAGGGGGCCCGCGTTGGCCTTGGCCACCCGGTCGAGGACCGTCTCCTCGCGGGACGGGTCGTAGGTCTGCTGGCCCGTCGCCTGCTTGAGGTGGCCGATCTGCCGCGCCACCTCGGCGCGACGGTTCATCAGCTCGACGAGCTCGCGGTCGATGCCGTCGATGCGGCCGCGCAGCTGGGTGAGCGACGCCTTGCGACCGCCGGGCGAATCGTCTGTCGTGGGGTGGGAGTACGCCATCGCAGCCCGGAGACTCGGAGCGGCCAAAATGGCAGGCCGGCGAGGAAGGCCGAGATTCGCCGCCGGCAGACCACAACTGTACCGTGGCCGCCGCGGCCGTAAACACGCGGGTTTTTCGGGCCTCGACGCCCGGGGCTTGGCCGGGGCCCCCGCCAGCCCGGCATCCTGGTGCATGGCACGGGCTTTGCATTCCGATCGGTGACGCGATCGACCGACCAGAAATGTCCGGGGTGCGGCCTCAGACCCGGGCGGGTTCGCGGTTTCGACCACCAGAAAGGGAGCTTCCATCATGGCAACCAGGCAGGGCGAGAAGATCATCGGCATCGACCTCGGCACCACGAACTCGGTGGTGGCCGTGATGGAGGGCAAGGAGCCCAAGGTGATCGCCAACAAGGAGGGCAACCGGCTCACGCCGAGCGTGGTGGCCTTCAACGACAAGGGCGAGACGCTCGTCGGCGACATCGCCCGCCGGCAGGCCGTGACGAACCCCAAGCGCACGGTCTACTCGATCAAGCGGTTCATGGGCCGCAGGCACGACGAGGTCGGCAACGAAGAGAAGATGGTGCCGTACGAGGTGATCGGCGGCCCGAAGGACTACGTGAAGGTGCGGGCCGGCGACAAGGAGTTCACCCCGCCGGAGATCTCGGCGAAGGTACTCCGCTCGCTGAAGGAGGCCGCCGAGGCCTACCTCGGCCACAAGGTGAACAAGGCCGTGATCACGGTGCCGGCCTACTTCAACGACGCCCAGCGGCAGGCCACCAAGGACGCCGGCCAGATCGCCGGGCTGGAGGTGATGCGGATCGTCAACGAGCCGACGGCCGCGGCGCTGGCCTACGGCCTGGAGAAGAAGAAGGACGAGAAGATCGTCGTGTTCGACCTCGGCGGCGGCACCAGGTGGTCAGCACCAACGGCGACACCCATCTCGGGGGCGATGACTTCGACCAGACGCTCATCAACCACGTGGCCGACCAGTTCCAGCGGGAGCAGGGGATCGACCTCCGCAAGGACGCGATGGCGATGCAGCGGCTCCAGGAGGCCTGCGAGAAGGCGAAGAAGGAGCTCTCGAGCGCGCAGAGCAGCGACGTCAACCTGCCCTTCATCACCGCCGATGCCAACGGCCCGAAGCACCTGCAGATGACGATCACGCGGGCGCAGTTCGAGCAGATGTGCGACCATCTCGTCGAGCGCTGCCGCGGCCCCGTGCTCCAGGCCCTCAAGGACGCGAAGCTCGATCCCAAGGACATCGACGAGGTCGTCCTCGTGGGCGGATCGACGCGGATTCCCAAGGTTCAGGAACTGGTCCGCAAGCTGTTCGCGAAGGAGCCGCACAAGGGGGTGAATCCCGACGAAGTCGTGGCGCTCGGCGCGGCGATCCAGGGGGGTGTGCTCGGCGGCGACGTGCAGGAGGTGCTCCTCCTCGACGTCACGCCGCTGTCGCTCGGGATCGAGACGGAAGGGGGCATCTTCACGAAGCTCGTCGAGAAGAACACCACGATTCCCACCGAGCGGAAGCAGACGTTCAGCACGGCGGCCGACAGCCAGACGGCGGTCACCGTGAGCGTGTTCCAGGGCGAGCGGCCGATGGCCCGCGACAATCGGCTGCTCGGGCAGTTCAACCTCGAGGGCATTCCGCCGGCTCCCCGGGGCACGCCGCAGATCGAGGTCAAGTTCGACATCGACGCCAACGGCATCCTGAACGTGAGCGCCAAGGATCTCGGCTCCAACAAGGAGCAGACCGTCCGGATCGAGCAGTCGAGCGGCCTGAGCGAGTCCGAGATCGAGCGGATGCGGCGCGACGCCGAGAGCCACGCCGAGGAGGACAAGCAGCGGTTCCGCCTCGCGGAGGCCCGCAACAAGGCGGAGGCGCTCTGCTTCCAGACGGAGAAGCTCGTCAAGGAGAACGACGCCAAGCTGTCGGCCTCCGACAAGGCGCCGCTCGAGGCGGCGGTCGCCAAGGCACGCGAGATGGCCAAGGGCGAGGACGTCGATGCGATCAACTCGGCGCACGGGGCCCTGGAGCAGGCGGTGCACGCCCTCTCGAAGGTGCTCTACGAGTCGACGGCGCAGCGGGGCGGCGCGGAGGCTCCGGCGGGTCAGTCCGCCGCGGACGACACCATCGACGCCGAGTTCGAGGTGAAGAAGGACGCGTGATCCGCGCGTGCGGCAGGAGGATTCCGGCGGCTTGACCCGGCGGCTCGTGAGGAGCACCCATGGCGTTCCGATTCGACAAGTTCACGATCAAGGCCCAGGAGGCGGTGCAGGCCGCCGTGGAACTGGCGGCCTCGCGGGGCAACCCGCAGGTGACGCCCGTGCACCTGCTCCAGGCGCTGGTGGCGGAGCGTGAGGGCATCGTCCGGCCGCTGCTGGAGAAGATCGGGGTCGATCGGGGACACCTCGAGCGGATCATCGAGGCCGAGGTGGCCCACCTCCCCAAGGTGTCGGGAGGCGCGCAGCCCCAACCCGACCAGGAGCTCGTCCGGGTGTTCGAGGCGGCGACCACCGAGTCGCACCAGATGAAGGATGAGTTCGTCTCGACCGACCACCTGCTCCTGGCCCTCGCGAAGGTCCCCTCCAAGGCGCGGAACCTGCTGCAGCTGGCGGCCATCGGGGAGAAGGAACTGCTGGCCGGCCTGCAGGCGGTGCGGGGGCAGACGCGGGTGACCGATCAGAACCCGGAGGAGAAGTTCCAGGCGCTCGAGAAGTACGGCATCGACCTCACCGCACGGGCCGGGCAGGGCAAGCTCGACCCCGTGATCGGCCGCGACGCCGAGATCCGCCGCGTGATCCAGGTGCTCTCCCGGCGGACGAAGAACAATCCCGTGCTGATCGGCGAGCCGGGCGTCGGCAAGACGGCGATCGCGGAGGGGCTCGCGCTGCGGATCGTGCAGGCCGACGTCCCGGAGAACCTCCGCGGCCGGCGGGTCGTGGCCCTCGATCTCGGCGCGCTGATCGCGGGGACGAAGTACCGCGGGGAGTTCGAGGACCGTCTCAAGGCCATCCTCCGCGAGGTGGAGGCCGCCGCCGGCAACGTGGTGCTGTTCATCGACGAGTTGCACACGGTGATC
>JBIIMU010000433.1:0-2957 GCA_044337845.1 Pirellulales bacterium
GACGGCGTCGACGCCGTGCGGATCGACGGCGATGTGGTCGTGGTCGCCACCCGCCGCCCGGCGGCCGTGCTCGAGGAGGCGGTGCCGCGGGCCGTCGACGAGGGGCTCGGCGTGAGCGAACTGGTGCCCGCCGATCGCTCGCTCGAGGGCATCTTCGGCCGGCTCGTCCGCCTGCACCGCGGGGTGCGGTCATGAGCCCCCGCGACCCGCTCGCCGCCCCCGCCGAGCCCGGCCCGGTCGCCCAGGCCCTCGGCGGCGTCCGCACCGTGGCCGAGTTCCAGCTCCGCCGGCTGCTCACGAAGCCGCGGCTGGCGCTGGCCGCCCTGGGCGCGATCTTTCCCGCCGCGGTGATGCTCGCGGCCGATCGCGCCTCCAGGGGCCGGCTCGACGACGACGTCCGCGTGGCGATGCTCTACGGCCTGATCCCGGAGGCCGTGTGCATGCTCGGCCTCCTGGTCACGATGTGCCCGGCGGTGGCCGACGAACTCGAACGCGGCACCTGGGCCCACCTCGCCGTGCGGCCCGGCGGCCGTCGTTCGCTCCTGCTCGGCACCTGGGTCGCCGCCGTGATCTGGACGGCGGCGGTGGGCCTGGCGGCGACGACGCTGGCGGTGCTCGTGACGGATCTCCGCGACCCCTGGGGCGTGGCCCGGATCCTCGCCGCGCTCGTGCTGATCTCGTGCGCGGGCCGGGCGGCGCTCTTCGCGCTGCCGGCCGTCGTGATGCCCAAGCGGGCGCTCGTGGCGAGCGTGGGCGTGGCCCTCGTCGTGGAGTATCTCGCGGGCGTGATTCCGGCGGTGGTCAACCAGGCGACGGTGAGCCTGCGGCTGCGGACGCTGCTCGTGTCGTGGATGGGGTGGGAGCGGCAGCTGCCGACCGAGGCGCAGCTGTTCATCGACCGGCAGCCGGAGTGGGTGCAGCTGCTCGCCGTGGGCGTCCTCGTGGCCGTGCTCCTGACGGTGGCCGTGGCGATCCTCGACCGCCGGCAGTTTCCACCGAGCGACGAGATGTGACGCCGGCCCGGCCGCGGCCTCAGGAAGCCGCCATCGCGTGAGCGATGCGGAGGGTCGTACGGCTTACGCCGTTACGCTTCCGGAGTGCCTCAGGAAGCCGCCATCGCGTGAGCGATGCGGACACGGGATCTGCGTCGATCTGGCTGCGGCCCGCTCGGGCGGTCAGGGGTCGCCGCGGCGGCGGGCGAGCGCCGTGCGGCACGCCGCGGCCACCCGCGGCGCCGCGGCGGCGTCGAAGGGCCACGTCTCGCATCGCGATCGCACGTCGGCGTCGTCGCCGAGCCACGACGCCACGGTGTCCGCCACGGCGTCGTCGGCCGCGACGATCCGGTCGCTCGAGCCGATCGCGGAGAGCACCAGCCGCCGGAGCGACGGCCGGGCCGCCGCCGCCTCGAGATCGACCGCCGACACGTGCACCACGACCGGGGCGCCCGTCTCGATCGCGAGGTCGGCGAGGATGCCGGCATGGAGCACGAAGATCGCGTCGGGGAAGATCGCGTCGGCCGCCTCGGCGATGATCTGCCGCGCCGTCTCCCGGGCCAGCCCGAGCACCCGCGCCGGCACCGCGGGCACCACGCGGAGAAACGCCTCCGGCGAGCCGTCGCGGACCGCCGCGAGAAACTCCCGCGAGGCCGCCGCCACGTCGTGGAGGTGGATGCCGTGCATCCCGGGCGGCTGCTCCTCGAAGGCGTTGACGGTGGAGAGACCGCAGATGGCGACCGTGTCGCCGCCGGCCTCCAGCGCCGTCCGCAGCGGATGCAGCCGCGCGAGCGGCGGGTCGCAGCAGCCGTGATCGACGAGCAGGATGCGCATGCCACCACCGGCCGCCGGGGCGGCGTCAGATCCAGTGCTGCCAGCGGGCGACGGCCAGGCAGACGGCCGTCCACGCCGCCGCCCCCCAGTCGTCGGCCATGATGCCGAGACCCCCGGGCAGCCGCTCCAGCTGCCGGCATGGAAACGGCTTGCCGATGTCGAAGATCCGCAGCAGCACGAACGCCACCGCCAGCAGGGCCGGCGTGCGGTCGGCAGGGGGCACGAAGAGCAGGGCCAGCGGCATGCTCGCCACCTCGTCGAGCACGATCGCGCCGGGATCCTTGCGGCCCATTGCCGCGGCGGCCCGCGTGCAGATCGGAATGCCGATCACGCAGATCGCCACCACGAGGGCCACCTCGATCAGGTGGGCCGCGACGGGGTCGGTCGCGACGGAACCCGCCAGCCAGGCGATGCCGAGCGACAGCGGCACCCCGAGCAGTGCGCCGAACGTGCCGGGCGCGAAGGGCACCCTGCCGATGCCGCCGGCCGTGGCGGCGAGCACCGCGGGCGCGAACCAGGGCGGGCTGGCCTGGGGCGACGGGGAACCGGACGATTCGGCGGCAGCGGGCATGGCCACATCGTACCGTGGCGGCCGAGCGGTATGATTCGGGAGCCCGCGTTCCGATTCCCCGGTCATGCCCATGAATCCCGCCTCCGCCTCTGCCACCGACCCCGCCGCGATCGGCCCGCTCGCGCTCGTGGAGTTTCCCCATCCGGCGCTCCTGCGGAAGACGCGGCCCGTGACCCGGCTCGATGCCGGGCTCCGCGAGGCCGTGGCCGGGATGTTCGAGATCATGTATGCCGCGCAGGGGATCGGCCTGGCCGCCAACCAGGTGGCGCTGCCCTACCGGCTGTTCGTCGTGAACTGCGCGGGCCGCCGCGGCGAGGGGGAGGAGCACGTGTTCATCAATCCGGTGCTCTCGCGGCCCCGGGGCACCGCCGTGCAGGAGGAGGGCTGCCTCTCGCTGCCCGGCGTGCGGATGGACGTGCGTCGGCCGCAGAGGATCGTGGTCGAGGCCTTCACCCTCGAGGGCGAGCCGATCCGCATGGACCTCGACGGCCTGCTCTCGCGGGTGGTGCAGCACGAGTTCGACCACCTCGAGGGGCGGCTGTTCACCGACCGGCTGCCCG
>JBIIMU010000432.1:0-2957 GCA_044337845.1 Pirellulales bacterium
CGAACGTCCGGCGACGGGGTACGGGCAGCCCCGAGCCACCCCATGGATGGCAGTGCCCGCATGAAGCAGGGCACTTTGCCTGGTTTTACCAGGCAAAGTGCGCGAAGGCCTTGTTCGCATCCGCCATGCGGTGCACGTTGTCGCGCTTGGTCACCGCGGCGCCCTCGCGCTTGTAGGCGGCGATGATTTCCTCGGCGAGCTTTTCGTAGGTCCCGCGGCCCTTCTTCTCGCGAACGGCCTGCAGAATCCAGCGGATCGCCAGCGACTGCTGCCGGTTGCGGTTGACCTGCATCGGCACCTGGTAGGCCGCACCGCCCACGCGCTTCGAGCGGACCTCGACGGCGGGCTTCACGTTCTCGAGGGCGCGGTTGAAGATCTCGATCGGCTCCGCGTCGGTGATCTTCGAGGCGACGATGTCCATCGCCTTGTAGAAGACGTTCTGCGCGACGCTCTTCTTGCCGTCTTCCATGAGGCAGTTGATGAACTTGCTGGCGAGGAGCGAGCCGAACTTCGGATCGGGACGGAGTTGCTCGCGGCTGGAGGTGATGTTTCCCATGGTCGTGGTCTTTCCTGATTAGCCCTTCTTGGCGCCGTAGAGGCTGCGGGACTGCTTGCGGCCCTGCACGCCGAGCGTGTCAAGCGCGCCGCGGATGATGTGGTAGCGAACACCCGGGAGGTCGCGGACACGGCCGCCGCGGACGAGCACGATCGAGTGCTCCTGCAGGTTGTGGCCTTCGCCCGGGATGTAGACGGTGACTTCCTTCTGGTTCGACAGCCGCACGCGGGCGATCTTCCGCAGCGCGGAGTTCGGCTTCTTCGGGGTCATCGTGCGGACCTGCAGGCAGACACCCCGCTTCTGGGGGCAGCGGTCGAGCACGGGCGACTTGGAAAACTTCCGCTTCGGACGGCGGCGACTGCGGACGAGTTGGCTGATCGTGGGCATGGATTGATTCGCGAGGAAGGCCGGAACCCGGGGAATCCCAAAAGATAGCCGACAGATCACGGCGTTCAAAGCCACCTGCGCCGAGCCCGGGAAAATCAGGCCGGATGCAGCAGTTCCCCGCGGCCTCCGGCCAGGGCGTCGCCGTGCCACTGCCGCCAGGCCGGCACGGCCAGGGCGGCGTCGGCCGGCCCGAAACCGCACTGGCCGAGCCACTGCAGGAGGAGCGGGAGGAAGGTCGGCCGCCACGCCGTGCCGCGGCGAAACGTCGCCCCCGGAGCAGGGCGGTCGGTCAGGGCGAGCACCGAACCCCGACGCATGCCCAAGCCGGGATGGGGCCCGAGTCGGCCGGCCACGGCGAGCGTGCCCGCCCGCATCTCGAACGCCGCCCCGGCGCCGCAGTCGCCCGCCACGGCCACCACGCCGCGGCGGAGCCGAGCGGCGGCCAGGTCGCCCGCGGAGCCGCCCACGAGCACCATGCCGCCGCGGCCGCCGAGCGGGCTGCCGGGCAGGGCCGCGGCGACGTTGTGGCCGGCATCGCCCGCCACGATCACCTGACCGCCGGCGATCTGGGCCGCGAGCCAATCGCCGGCGGCGCCGCCCACTTCCAGCCGACCGCCCGACATGCCTTCACCGGCGTGGCGGCCGACGTGTCCGGTCACCCGCACCACGCCCGACTGCATGCCGGCCGCGACGAAGTGCACGTGGGCGAAGTCGCCGCGGCAGTCGATGGCCGCGTCGGACGTGTCGCCGGTGACTGCGAACAGATCACCCACGCGACACGGCCGGCCATCCGCGACGACGGGCAGCGCCGCCACGTCGGCCAGGCCGAGGCCGGCCACGCGGTCCGGCACGATCCCGCCCAGGTCGATCGCCCGCGGTGCGGCCGGGCCATCCGAAAGCGGCGTGAGCACCAGCGGCATGGGGCGGATCCGGCACTGCCGGAGCACGGGGAGGGCGGACGCGTGGCCGCGGGAGCGATCGCCCCCGCGGCCACGCAGCATAGCCTCGCGCGCGGGCTCAGCCGACCCGCACCTCGACCTTCCGCGGACGCACCGCGGCGAGCCGTGGCACGCGGACGGTGAGCACGCCGCGGCGGTACTCGGCCGAGATCGCCGCGGCGTCGAAACCCTCGCCGATCCGGAACGACCGCCGGTAGCCGCCGATGCCGTACTCGCGGCGCACCACGCGGCCGGGCAGGTCGCGGGCCGGCACGCTGGCGGCGATCGACAGCACACCGTCGTCGAACGTCACGTCGATCCCGGCGGGGCTGGCCCCGGGGACGTCGGCGACGAACAGCACCTCGCCGCCGCGGTCGCAGATGTCGACGTTGGGCTGGTAGGTGAGGGAGGGCTCGGGCCGCGCCGGCGTGGCGGCCGCTTCGGGCGTGGACTGGGTGACCATGGGATGGAATCTCCTTGGGGGTGGCGATGCAAGGGCGACGAACGACCGGGACCTCGAATCGACCTGGGGATCACGACGTGCGGACCACCACCTTCCGCGGCTGGCACTCGGCCGCCTTCGGGCAGGTGATCGTGAGCACGCCGTCGACGAGCCGGGCCTCGACCCGCGCGGGGTCCACGCCGGCGGGCAGCGAGATCCGCCGCTCGAACGCCCCGGTGCCGCGCTCGCGACGATGCCAGGTGACACGCTCGGGCTGCGGCGCCTCGCTCTCGGCCGGCGGCTCGGGCTGGCGGTCGGGCCGCGAGCCCTTCAGCACCAGCGTGTCGTCGGCCACGGTGATCTCCACGTCGGCCGCGTCGAGGCCGGGAAGCTCCGCCTCCACGGTGACGGCGGCGGCGTCTTCGCGCACGTTGACGGCCGGAAACACGCCGGCGGTCGGACGCACGCCCCAGCCGTGCAGCGGCGGCGCGGCGGTGAGCGTGTTCCAGAAGCGGTCGAGTTCCTCGCGCAGTTCGTCGAGCGGGAGCGCGAATCCCGGGCGAAACGTCGGCATGTCAGGGCTCCTTCGGGGCGGTCGATGACGTCGCAGGCACGCTGCCCGCGACGCGGATTC
>JBIIMU010000043.1:0-11430 GCA_044337845.1 Pirellulales bacterium
AGGAGGCCCTGAACTACGTCCGTGGCGTGGCGGCCGTGTCGGTGCAGGCCGCCGACAAGATCCTCGTGGCCGTGAAGGCCGACGATCCGCTCTACGCGAAGGCCGCCACCCTCAAGCTCGAGAGCCTCATGCGGCTCGGTCAGTTCGGCGACGAGCAGGCGGTGGGCGAGATGGCGAAGTTCGCCGCCACGCTCGCCGCGAGCCCGGTGCCCGAGCTCGCGATGGAAGCCAAGCGGCTGCTCGTCGTCGCGGGAGCGCAGCAGATGTTCCAGACACAGCAGTTCGACGCGGCGCCGGCCCTCGTCGCCCAGACGGCCGAACTCTTCAAGGCCGCTCCCGGCGACCAGAAGACGGCCATGCTCGTGATGCAACTGGCCGGCGCCCTCGAGCAGATTCCGGGCGGCGAGAAGGTGGCCGCCGACGCCCTGAAGACGTTCGGCCCGCTCCTCGAATCGAGCCCCGACGCCCGCATCAAGGAGCTGGGGGCGAGTTTCGCCGGCAAGCTCCGGCTGCTCGAGCTGCCCGGCAAGCCGATGGAGATCAGCGGTGCCCTGCTCGACGGCGGCACCTTCGACCCGAAGTCGCTCGCCGGCAAGGTGGTGCTCGTCGACTTCTGGGCCACCTGGTGCGGCCCGTGCGTGGCCGAGATTCCCAACATGCTCGAGCAGTACGAGAAGTACCACGACAAGGGCTTCGAGGTGGTCGGCATCAGCCTCGACGAGGAGAAGGACAAGGTCGATGCCTTCGTCGCCGACAAGAAGATCCCCTGGCCGATCCTCTACGCCGGCAAGGGCTGGCAGGATCCGGTCGCGCAGTTCTACGGCATCTCGGGCATCCCGCAGCTGATCCTGATCGGCCGCGACGGCAACGTGATCACGCTCAACGCGCGGGGCGAGGCCCTCGTCAAGAAGCTCGCCGAGCTCTTCAAGGACGGCTGATTCCCGCCGCCGGACGGAGATGACCGTGAGCGACGCGAACGGGCGGCCGAGGTGGGCGGTGTCGAGGCGGGCCGCCGCCTTCGACTCGTCGGGCATTCGCAAGGCCTTCGACCTGGCGGCGAAGCTCGACGACCCGATCAACCTCTCGATCGGCCAGCCCGACTTCGAGATGCCGCCGGCGGCCCGCGACGCGGCCAAGGCGGCGACCGACGCCGGGCGAAACGGCTACACGCCCACGCAGGGCATCCCCGCACTCCGCGAGCGGCTCGAGGCGGACGCCCGCCGCGAGACCGGCCAGCCCGACCGCCGGCTGTGCGTGACCTCCGGGTCGAGCGGGGCGCTCGTGCTGGCCCTGATGGCGCTGGTCGATCCCGGCGACGAGGTGATCGTGTTCGAGCCGGCGTTCGTGATGTACCGGCCGCTCGTCGAGTTTCTCGGCGGGCGGGTCGTGCCGATCGACACCTCCCCGTCGTTCCGGATCGACGTCGAGCGGGTGGCGGCCGCGATCACGCCGGCCACGCGGGCGATCCTCCTGAACACGCCGGCGAATCCGACCGGCTTCGTCGCCGATGCCGACACGGTCCGCGACCTCGCGCGGCTGGCGGAGTCGCGGGGGGTGACGCTCGTCAGCGACGAACTCTATCGCTCCTACTGCTACGACGCCGCGTTTCACTCCCCTGCCCTGCACTCGGAGCAGGTCGTCGTGATCGACGGCTTCTCGAAGTCGCACGCCATGACCGGCTGGCGGGTGGGCTGGATCCACGGACCACGGCACGTCATCGACGCGGTGACGATGATGCAGCAGTACACGTTCGTCTGCGCCCCGCAGCCGGGGCAGTGGGCGGCGCTGGCCGCGCTCGACTGCCCGATGGACGCCCCGCTCGCGGAGTGCCGCCGGAAGCGCGACAAGCTGATGGATGGCCTCCGCGGCCACTACGAGTTCGTGCAGCCCGGCGGCGCCTTCTACCTCTATCCCCGGGCCCCGGGGGGCTCGGGCAAGGCCTTCGCCGAGCGGGCCGCGGCGGAGGAGAAGCTGATCGTGGTGCCGGGCAGCGTGTTCGGCCGGGCCGACACCCACTTCCGGATCGCCTACACGGTGAGCGAGCGGACGCTCGACCGCGGCATCGACGCCCTGCGGCGGCTCGCCCGCCAGGAAGCCGCCATCGCGTGAGCGATGCGGACGTCCGCCACCGCAGGCTCGGGGCTCAGGAAGCCGCCATCGCGTGAGCGATGCGGACCTGCTTCGGGCTCGCATGGTGGGCTCGGGGCTGCCCGTGCCCCGTCGCCGGACGTTCGCGGCGGGCATCGTGCCCGCCGCTCACTCGAATGCCGCCGGCGCTTCGCCATCCTGGCTGCGCTTGGCGGCATACGCCGGCTCTCGGGGCACGGGCAGCTCCTCGCTGAGTTCCGTCTCGTGAAGCCGCCATCGCGTGAGCGCTGCGGACATGACGGATCGCGATTGGGCTGGCGGATAGACTTGAAGCCCCCCTTGGAGCCCCTTCGTTCATGAGTCCCCCCGATCGCCGCACCGTCGCCGACGTCGCGAAGACGCTCGATCATGCCGTCCTCAAGCCCGAGTTCGCGCGTGACGACCTCGCGAAGCATGCCGCGATGTGCGTGGCCCGGGGCGTGGGCTGCCTGTGCGTGCGGTCGTGCGACGTGGCCGCCGCGGCACGGCTCGTCGCCGGAAGCCCGGTCGTGGTCGCCGCCGTGATCGGGTTTCCGCACGGGGCGCAGCGTCCGGAGGTGAAGGCCCTCGAGTCGCGGCTGGCGATCGCCGACGGGGCCCGTGAACTCGACATGGTGCTGAACGTGGGAGCGCTCAGGTCGGGCGACGAGGAGGCCGTCCGCGCCGACATCGCGGCCGTGGTGGGCGAGGCGAAGCCGAAGGGCGTGGTCGTGAAGGTGATCCTCGAGACCTGCTACCTCGCGGCCGAAGAGATCGCCGCCGCCTGCCGGATCGCCGAGGCCGCCGGGGCCGACTTCGTGAAGACCTCCACCGGCTTCGGCGTGAGGGCGAGCGGCCCGACCGGGGCCACGCCGGAGGCGGTGCGGGTGATGCTCGACACGGTCGGCGGCCGGCTCGAGGTGAAGGCCTCCGGCGGGATCCGCACCTGGGACGACGCGGTTCGGTACCTCGACATGGGCTGCACGCGGATCGGCGTGGGTGACGCGGCCGCGATCCTCGACGGTGGTCCGGCGACGGGCGACGCGGCCTACTGAGCGGCCGCGGGCTGGGAGGCATTCGGCCGACCGTGGCGGGGCTCGACGGTCCGCCGCACCGGTTCGTGGGCCCGCGGAGCCGACTCGCCTAGACTTGTCCTCTACCAGGAGGCCCGCCCATGACATCCCAGCGCCTGCCCGCCACCCTCGCCGACCTGAAGGCCTCCGGCTGGAAGAGCCGCACGGTCAAGGACGAGGTCCGGGAGAACTTCCTGCGGATGCTGCGTGACGGCACGGAGCTCTTTCCGGGCATCCTCGGCTACGACGACACCGTGATCCCCGAGATCAGCATCTCGCTGATCGCCGGGCACGACATGCTCTTCCTCGGCGAGAAGGGGCAGGCCAAGAGCCGGCTGATGCGGCTGCTCGTCGGCTTTCTCGACGAGCACCTCCCCTACCTCGACGACCCGGCGATCCCGCTGCACGACGATCCGTTCGCCCCGATCACGTCGGCGGGCCGGCGGCTCGTGGCCTCCCGGGATCCGGCCGACGTGCCCGTGGCCTGGTGGCCGCGGAGCGAGCGGTACGCCGAACGGCTGGCCCCCGGCACGAAGTTCGCCGACATCATCGGCGAGATCGACCCCGCCAAACTCGCCGGGGGCACGAGCATGTCGAGCGAGGAGGCGCTCCACCTCGGGCTCATCCCGCGGATGCACCGGGGCATCTTCGCGATGAACGAACTGCCGGAGCTCGACGAGCTCGTGCAGGTGGGGATGTTCAACATCCTCGAGGAGCGCGACGTGCAGATTCGCGGCTATCCGGTGAAGTTCGACATCGACGTGATGCTGCTCTTCTCGGCCAACCCCTCCACCTACAACCGCTCCGGCAAGGTGATTCCGCAGCTCAAGGACCGGATCGGAGCCGTGATCCACACCCACTACCCGCGGGAACGCGAGCTGGGCATCCAGGTCGCCGAGCAGGAGGCCGGCATCGACCTCGGCGGCGAGTGGCCGGTGGTGGTGCCCCCGTTCATGAAGCAGGTGCTCGAGCAGGTGACGATCGCCGCGCGGAAGAGCAAGTTCATCGACCAGCAGTCGGGCGTGAGCGCGAGGTTCTCGATCGCCAACTACGAGACGATGGTGGCCAGCGCCCGGCAGCGCGGCGTGCGGCTGGGCGAGCGGCCCGCGGTGCCGCGGATCAGCGACCTCGGGCATCTGGCCACGTCGAGCCTCGGCAAGCTGGAACTCGATCTGATGGGCAGCCATCAGATGAACGAGCGGCAGGTGCTCGAGGCGGTCGTCGCCGAAGCCATCGCCACGGTCTTCGAGGAGTACGTCGAGGAGCACGGGCTCGAGGAGATCACGGCCGCGTTTCGCCAGGGGGCGAAGGTCGAGGTGGGCGACATGGTGCCGAGCGCCGCCTACGAGTCGGTCGTGGCCGACGTGCCGGCGGTGTGGGAGAAGGCCTTCGAGGTCAACGCGGCGCGGGATGCGGCCGTGCGGGCGAGCTGCATCGAGTTCGTGCTGGCCGGCCTCTACGCCACGGAGCGGATCAGCCGGATCCAGTCGCACGGTCGGACCGTCTACGACACCGGAGGGTTTCGCTAGTGCCCACGCGCGACACGCTCGGCGGGATCGTCCACACGTATCAGCGCTACGACCCGGCGCGGATTCCGCCGCCGCGGCCGCAGGCGGTCGACCTGGTGACGCCGGCCATGGAGCACCTGCTGGAGTTCGGCGATGCCTCCGAGCTCACGGCCGAGCAGCTCGCCGACGCGATCGTGCTCGACCCCGAGCAGGTTCGGGGGCTGGGGCAGTCGCTCGATTCGATCCGCCGACGGCTGGAGGAGGCGCGGCGGCGGATCCTGGAGACGTACGAGACCGACGCGGTGCGGGCGAAGGCCCGCCGCCGGTTTCGCGATCTCGCCCAGCGGGCCCGGCCTCCCGCGACGCACCGCGACGGCTTCGCCAAGGCCGTCCGCGAGGAGCAGCTCCGGCAGCTGGAGCGGCTCTGGTATGCCCAGGACGACGACCAGTCGCCGTTCGCGAGCCAGCTGGCCGGGCTGGTCGACGCGCTCGGCGAGGTCTATCTCGTCGATGAGCTCGCCTCCCGCTGGACGTTCACGGGCCGCACCAAGCTGGCCGTGCCCGAGGCGCTCGAGGTGAAGGAGCAGCTCGAGGAGATCGAAGACCTGCTGCGGCAGGTCGAGGAGGCGCGGGCGAACGCCCGGGTGGCGCTGCTCGACATGGACGCGCTGGGGCGATACCTCGAAGACGGCGAGCGGGACGAGCTCGATCTCCTGCGGCGGCAGCTTCGGGAGGCGATCGAGCGGCTGGCCGCCGAGCAGGGGCTCGAGAAGACGAAGCGGGGCTTCGAGCTCACGCCGCAGGCCCTGCGGCTCTTTCAGGGGCGGCTCCTGGAGCGGATCTTCGCCGACCTCGATCCGTCGCGGACGGGCCGCCATCAGGGGGACGTGCAGGGCGACGGGGCGGTCGAGACCGTGCCCACGCGGCCCTACGAGTTCGGCGATTCGGTGGCGCACATGGACATCCCCGGATCGATCGTCAACGCGATCCTGCGGCAGGCCGGCGCGGCCGGCTGGGCGGCCGGCGACCGGGTGCGGCTCGAGCAGCGCGACATCGAGGTGCACCGCACGCGAAACACCCCGAAGTGCGCCACGACCGTCGTGCTCGACATGAGCGGGTCGATGCGGTACGGCGGTCTCCACGTGAGCGTGAAGCGGATGGCACTGGCGCTCCAGGGGCTCGTGCTCCGCGAGTATCCGGGCGACTTTCTCCAGTTCATCGAGATGGCTTCCTTCGCCAAGCCGCGGCAGCCGGGCGAGATCGTCTCACTGATGCCGAAGCAGGTCACGATCTTCGATTCGGTGGTGCGGCTGCGGGCCGACATGGCCGACCCGGCGATCTCGGAGGCCGACGTCCCGCCGCACTTCACGAACATCCAGCACGCGCTGTCCCTGTCGCGGCAGCATCTGGCCCGCCAGGACACCCCCAATCGCCAGGTGATCGTGATCACCGACGGGCTGCCGACGGCACACTTCGAGGGCAGCCAGCTCTACCTGCTCTACCCGCCGCATCGGCGGACCGAGGAAGCCACGCTCCGCGAGGCCGAGGCCTGTCGCCGCGAGGGGATCATCGTCAACGTGTTCCTGCTCGCCGGCTGGTCGCAGACGCGGGACGACATCCAGTTTGCCTACCGGCTCGCGGAGGCCGCGCGGGGGCGGGTGTTCTTCACGGCCGGACGGGATCTGGAGCGGTTCGTGGTCTGGGATTACCACGCCCGGCGGCGGTCGATCCTGGGCTGACGCGCGACACGAGGTGCATCGATGGGCGGAAGGCTGGCCTGCATCGTGGTCGCCGTGCTGGCGGTCGTCGCGCGGTCGGCACCGGCGCAGCAGCCCTCCTACACGCTGCTCGACCTGGGCGTGCTCTCCGGCAGCGACGCCACCGTCGCCGGGATCGCCGCGGGGGGCCGCGTGGCGATCGTGAACCAGCGGCCGGCGGGGCTGCGAAGTTCCGTCTGGCAGTCGGGGGCGACGGTCGACATCGGGACGCTCGGCGGCGCGACGGCGATCGCCCGCGGCATCACGTTCAACACCGGCTCGGCGGCGACCCAGGTGGTGGGGCATTCGACGCTGGCTTCGGGAGTGTCGCAGGCGTTCCTCTGGACCCAGGGGGGCACCGGCGGGGTGGCCGGGAATCCGCAGATGCGCAGCCTCGGCACCCTCGGCGGCGCCGCCAGCGCGGCGCTGGCCGTGAATGCGAACGGCCGTGTCACCGGCTCCGCCGACGACGCCAGCGGTCGGGATCGCGCCTTCATCTGGTCCAGCGGCACGATGACCGATCTGGGGGCGACCATCCAGTCGGGGCTCGGCCTGACGCGGTCCTCCGGCGCCGGGATCAACGGTCCTGGTCGGGTCGTCGGCTCCGGCTCCAACGACGGCTCCGACGCCAGCGTCGCCTGGTTCTTCAACGGGACGACCGTCCGCGATCTCGGGCATCTCGGGGGTGGCGATGCCTCCGCGACCGCGATCAACGACGCCGACCAGATCGTCGGCTCCTCGACGACGGTCGAGTCGTTCGAGCGGGCGTTCGTGGTGACGGGCTCGGCCGCGATGCGATCCCTCGGCACGCTGGGCGGCCGGTCGAGTCGTGCCACGGCCCTCAACAATGCGGGGCAGATCGTCGGCAGCTCCTTCACCGATCCCGGCGACACGGTGCTCCGGGCCTTCGTCACCGTCTCGGGCACGATGCGCGACCTCAACGCGTTCGTCGATACGTCGGCCCAGGGCTGGGTGCTGGAGCAGGCCACCGGGATCAACAGCGCCGGGCAGATCGTGGGCGTGGCGGTCGCCGGGGGCGAGGCCCGGGGCTTCCTGCTCTCGCCGACCTCCCCGCTCACCTGGAGCGTCAGCGGGACCCTGCCGGGAGGGGCCGGCACCTGGAGCGGCACGGCCGCGACGTGGCTCAGTGGCACCACGCGGACCACCTGGACGGACGTGTCGAAGGCGGTGTTCGCGGGCTCCTCGGCCGCGGTCGCCGTGTCGGGGATGCTCGCCACGTCGGGCGGTCTCGAGTTCACGGCCCAGGCGAGCACGCTCACGGGGGGCACGCTCACGCTGCTGCCGTCGGCCTTCGGCAACGTCCCGGTCGTCTCCGTGTCGGGCACGTCCACGGCCTCGCTGGCCACCACGCTGGCCGGCACGACGGGGCTCCTGAAGTCGGGCTCGGGCATCCTCGTGCTCCGCGGCAGCAACTCGCTCACGGGCCCGGTGACCGTGCAGAGCGGCACGCTGCGGCTCGCCTCCACGAGGGCCCTGCCCGCCGGCACCGTGGCGCTGCGCGAGGCTGCCACCCTGAAGGTCAGCTCGCTCCTGCAGCTGTCGCTCGCGAGCCTCGACCTGGCCGAGGGGGGCAAGGTGGACGTCACCGACGGCACGCTGACGGCGGCCAGCGGCCTCACGCCGGAGAGCACCGTCGCCGCGATTCTGGCCGGCCGGGACGATGGATCGTGGAACGGCACGAATGGCATCACGTCGTCGGCGGTGGCGGCGGCCGTGGCGGCCGACGTGCAGCGGGCGATCGGCTGGCTGGACGACGGAGCCGGCTCGATCACGGTGGCCTATTCCGCGCCCGGCGACACGAACATCGACGGCAGCGTGGACATCCTCGACGCGGCGAACTTCTTCGCGGGAGGCAAGTACGACGCGGGCCCGACGGCCTCGTGGAACGAAGGCGACTTCGGCTACGACGGGCTCGTCGACATTCTCGACGCCGCCGACTATCTGAGCACGGGCCTGTACGACACGGGACCGTACGTCAGCTTCGCGTCGGCTCCGGTCGCCGCGGTGCCGGAACCGGCCGCCGCGGCGATCCTCGTCGTCATGGGTCTGTCCGCTGCCGGTGGCGTTCGCGGGCGAGCATCGCGAACGACACCGCGGCGCCGGTCGCCGCGAGGGCCATGAGCGTCCAGAGGGGCACGATCCGCGTGGTCGCCACCGCGTCCCGGTCGCGGGCGGCGTCGGCCAGATCGACGGGCGGCAGGCCGGCCGCGCGTCGCTGCCGTTCCGCAGCCGCGTGTTCCCGGCCGCGGAATCGACCCTCGAGCTGCCCCTGGCGAGCGTCGAACTTCCGCGAGATGGCCGCCGAACCGACCAACGCCATGAGGGCGAAGAGTCCTGTCCAGAACCACGCGCTGTCGGTGACGGGGGGGATCGGTCCGCGTGCGGGCACGGGCGCCTCGAAGAAGCCGGATTTCCGGTTCATTATCGGAATGCCGGCCGTGCCGGGGAGATGGCCGCGGAAAACTTTTCGCACCGACAGTTGTCGAAAATCACCACGTGCGTAAAAATAGGCGTATGGCAACGTCAGCCGGCGAGTATCGCGACTCCGACGCGTCCGTGGTGGATCTGCTCCGGGGTGATGTCTGCCTGGGCATCGGCGACCTCGCCGAGCGGCTCGGGGTGACGGCGACGGCCGTGCGGCAGCGGCTCGACCGGCTCATGCGGGCCGGACTGGTCGAGCGGAGCACGGTGTCCCGGCCCCGGGGACGCCCCGCGCACGCCTATCGGCTGACCCAGGCGGGACGCCGGCTGGGGGGCGACAACTTCCGCGATTTGGCCATGGTGCTCTGGCGGGAGGTGCGCGGAATCCCCGATCCCGTCGTGCGGCAGGGCCTCCTCCAGAGGATCGCCGGCGGGCTCGCCGAGGCCTGCCGCGACCGCGTCGGTGGCGACACGCCGCGGGATCGCCTGGCGGGACTGGCGGCCCTGATGGCGGAACGGGACATCGCCTGCTCCGTCGAGCAGGGCGACTTGCCGGTGCTCACGGCCTATTCGTGCCCGTATCCCGAACTGGCCGACGAGGACCGCGCGGTCTGTGCCGCGGAGCGACTGATGATCCAGGAACTCGTCGGCACCGCGGTGCAGCTTTCCGAATGCCGGCTCGACGGGGCTGCCTGCTGCCGATTCACCGCGGTGCCCGGCCCCGCCGCCGATGAGGGCGTTGGGGCCTTGGAACCGGACCACGGGCTTGAAAGAAAGCCCGTTGCATCATCGAATGCCGATCGGTTGTCCATCCGTCCGGCTGCATCGGAGCCCTCGCCATGACCGTCCCCTCCGTCCCCGCCACCGCCACTCCCTGGATCGAGGGCCGCTTCGAGGAGAACCTCGTCCTCACCTCGGTCGAGCAGGCCATCAACTGGGCCCGCCAGTCGAGCATCTGGCCGATGACGTTCGGCCTCGCCTGCTGCGCCATCGAGATGATGGCCGCCGGCGCGGGCCGCTACGACATGGACCGCTTCGGGGCCGGTGCCTTCCGCGCCACGCCGCGTCAGGCCGATTTGATGATCGTGGCGGGCACCGTGACCTACAAGATGGCCAGCCGGGTCCGCCGCCTCTACAACCTCATGCCCGACCCGAAGTACGTGATCGCCATGGGCGCCTGCACGACCGGTGGCGGACCGTACTTCAAGTGGGGCTACCACGTCGTCAAGGGCGTCGATCTCGTCGTGCCGGTCGACGTCTACGTGCCCGGCTGCCCGCCGCGTCCCGAGAGCCTGCTCGAGGGCCTGATGCGGATCCAGGACAAGATCCTCGGCCAGCGGATCGCGCGGCAGAAGGGGGGCGTGGGCAAGGTCGCCGACGAGCTTCCGGTGCCGCACCACTCCGGCTACGTGGCCTCCCCGGTCGCGGGCGACGAGCTCGTGTTCAACCACCAGAAAGTCCAGCCCTGACGCCCGCGCGGCCGCCCATGGCCGTCGCGTGATGTTCCCCTCCATCCCCCGTTCCCTCCCTCCTCGCCTCGCTGCCATGCCTGCCTCAGAACAGCTCGTGATCAAGGGCCTCCACGTGTCGGTGGACGGCCAGGAAATCCTCAAGGGAGTCGATCTCACCGTCGGCCGCGGCGAGGTTCACGCCCTGATGGGGCCGAACGGCTCGGGCAAGAGCACGCTCGGCTACGCGATCATGGGGCATCCGTCCTACGAGGTGACCGCGGGCTCGATCGAACTCGTCGAGGCCGACGGCACGCGGCGTGACGTGCTGGCGATGGAGCCCGACCAGCGGGCCCGCGCCGGGCTGTTTCTCGCCTTCCAGCGGCCGATGTCGATCCCCGGCGTGCGGCTGGCCGACTTTCTCCGCCACGCGGTCACCAACGTCCGCAATCCCGACCGCAAGGAAGGCCAGGAGCTGATGCCGATGCGGGAGTATCGGGCGGAGCTCAAGGCCAAGATGGCGGAGCTCTCGATGGATCCCGAGTTCGCCCGCCGGTACGTGAACGACGGCTTCTCGGGGGGCGAGATGAAGCGGGCCGAGATCCTCCAGCTCGCGATGCTGCGGCCGAGGTTCGCGGTGCTCGACGAGACCGACAGCGGCCTCGACGCCGACGCGGTCCGGCTCGCCAGCCAGAGCATCGCCCGGATCGGCAGCGGCGGCGGCACGGGCACCGCGGAGATGGGCATTCTCATCATCACGCACCACGAGCAGCTGCTCGAGCACAACATCCCCCTGCGGACGCACGTCATGCTCGGGGGCCGGATCGTCGAATCGGGTGGCCCGGAACTCGCCCAGGAGCTCCACAAGCGGGGCTACGAGCGGATCCGGTCGGCCTATCCCGAGGCGGCGGCGGCCGAGCGGGCGATGGAGGAGTCGGCCAAGACGGCCGCAGTCTGACGCGGCCTGTCCGCCGCGCCCGTGTCACCAGCATCAGCATCAGGAGGCCCCACCATGGCCATCGGCATCGACGACAACGCGACTCTGGCGGACGTGAAGCCCGAGATCGGCGAGATCAACAAGTACGACTTCCGCACC
>JBIIMU010000434.1:0-2951 GCA_044337845.1 Pirellulales bacterium
CACACCAAGATGCACATTCCGCCCCCGTCGCGTCAGGTCGCCCTGCACGTGCAGGAGTACCCCGGCCTGAGCTACCCCAAGCCTGCCAAGCACGCCTACGTGCTCGAGCGGCACGACGTCCCCCACGTCCACCTCAAGCAGCCGCACGAGGACCGGACCCGCTGGGTCGACAACGGCGGGGCGGATCCCGACGCGCTCGAGGCGGGGGCCCGGATGCTGCACGGCCATGGCGGGCTCGGCGAGGCCCCCTGCCCGCCGGAGCCGATGGAGTGAGCGGCCGGCATCGGCCACCACGACCACGCGACGGCTGCGGCCCGAAGGCCGGGCCCTGAATCGAACGCCCGAGGCACCCCACGACCATGACCGCCGCCCGCCGTCAATCGACGTCCGCGCCGCGGTCCACCCGCCACGCCAGGAGACCCATCGAGTTCATCCGGACAGGGACCGCGCTGCTGCCCGCCTTCGGGCTGCTGGCGTCCGCCTTACTCGTCACCGCAGCATCGTGGGGCTTCGCTCCCGGGGCTGTCGCGGCGAGTCCGGCGGGCACATACGCCAGCATCTCAGCACCGGGAGCGATTGGCGGCCCGGGGCGGCTGCAGCCCGGTCCCTGTCCGGATGCTCGATTGCCCGCGAGCATCCAGCCGGTTGAGATCCGCGGGCCGGCGGGCAGCCTCTTGGCCATCGAGACCGCGGAGGGCTGGTCTCCGCTCCGACCGGGGCCGCTGCGGATGGGCCTCGTGGTGGGCCGCCCGTACCGTCTGCGGGTCGGCGGCATCCCGGGCCGGGAGGGCGAGGAGCTCTTTCCGTCGGTCCGCGTGCTCGCGAGGCTGGCCACGCCCGCCGGCATGGACTGGCGGTTTCCCGTCGAGATCGTGATCGACCAGGACGATCTCGCGACGGCATCGACCGGCGCCCATGTGCGGCGCGTCGTCTACGCCTCGTGTGAGGCCGACCGCACCGATCCGGTGCCTGCCGGCTGGTTCGACGTCAAGCCGGGACACGACGCGCTGGCCGTGGCCAGCACGCTCGGCGACCCGGTGGCGGAGATGGTGCTCGGCGACCGCGTGCCACCGGGGATCCTGCCATGACGCCGGCCTCCGCGCCACGCCTGCGTTGGCTGCGCATCGCCGCGATCACCGTCACCGCCCTCGTGCTGGCGTCGTGCCGCGGGCTGCCCTCGGCGGCCGTGCTCGGCACCGCCGCCGTGTCGCATGCGATCCCGGAAGTCGATCCCGCGGGCCCTGCCGTCGCGGCCCTCCCCGAGCCGCACGAGATCGCACCGCCTGCCGCCGCGGCCGCCCTCGAGCCGGAGCAGTCCGTCCGGGGCGCCGACGCCTGGCAGTCCGAGGTGCGGCCCGCCGCGCCGGCGATCGACGACACCAGCCGGGTGGTGCGGACGGGCCTCGAGGCCCCCTCCCCTCCCCTGCCCCGGATCCACGACCCGGCGGTGATGGTGGCAGGATGCCGCGGCGGGGCCTGCGGCCCGCTGCACCAGGCCGCGGGCCCGTGCGGCGCCGCCGGCTGCGGGCCGCCGGCGTGCGGCCCGTGCGTCGCGTTCGAGGGGCTGCCGCCGATCGTGAGACCCTGCCTGGTGTGCGACGGCGGCGATCACGGGGCGCCCGCGGCGCCGGTGGGAGAGGCGGGCCTCACGCACCTCACCGCGGGCGACACCGTGGCCCGCTTCCGGCCCGACGACCACATGCCCGACGCCACCGACGTGCGGGTCGTCGCCTCGAACTGCGCGTGCGTCTTCGCCCCCCGGTTCGCCTCGGTCCGCGAGGTCACACGGCCCGCGCAGGACGCGCAGCCGCAGGGCCCCCGCGGACTGTCGCTGCCCACCGGTCCCGAACTGCAGTCGCGGCGCGAGCCGGTGTGCGGCAAGGTCCAGACCACGTCGCTCGAGTCGGCCCGGGTGGCGCTGCCGGGCGTCGCGGTGGAGGATCGTCTTGGCCCGCTCGCGGTGGACCAGGGCGAGGGACCCTCCGAGAGCGAGGCCCGCCAGGGACCCCACGAGCGCGTGCTCGACGAGCACCTCGATCTCGAGCGGCTCCGGCAGCAGCCGCTGATCAAGGTGGGCTTCGATGTGCCCGTGGCCTGGACGTGCATCAAGGCGGCCAACGTGCTCCTCCGCGACCAGGCCGCCCAGGTCGTGGCCGCGGATCGCGGCACCGCCACGCTGCGGTTCGAGGAGCCGGGCCGCGCGGAGCTCACGCTCTGCAAGCGGGCCGGCACCGACACGGCCCGGCAGGGCGAGGAGCTCGACTTCACCATCTACATGCTCAACTCCGGCGACCGACCGCTCACCGGGATCGTGCTCGCCGACGCGCTGCCGTCCCGGCTGGTCTACGTGCCCGACTCCGCGGCCGCGAGCGTCCCGGCGGCCTTCGCCACGGAGACCGGCGACGACGGCTCCGAGGTGTTGACCTGGCGGCTCGAGGGCACGCTCCGCCCCGGCGAGAGCGGATTCGTGCGGTTTCGCACGGTCGTCAAGTGACCGCCCCGCCGCGGTTGCCCCGGCCGTCGACACGCGGGTACCATCCCGACTCGGTTCGTTCGCCTTCCGTCCGGTTTCCGACACGCTTCGAGGACCTCATGTCGCATGCCGCCGTCCGCCGTCCCCTCGCCTGGCTCGTTCCCGCGCTGCTGGCGGGCTGCGCGGCCGCCCTGCTCGTGAACCCGGTCGCGGCGCTCCAACCGGCCGCGACGGCCGAGCCGCCCGCCGCAGGCGGGCTCGTGGTCCCGCCGTTGCCCGAGGGCACGCCGGAGCAGCTGCTGGAGTTCGTCGGCGGACTGATGCCGCCGAAGGCCCAGCCGACGTCGCGTGAGGAGGCCCTGAACTACGTCCGTGGCGTGGCGGCCGTGTCGGTGCAGGCCGCCGACAAGATCCTCGTGGCCGTGAAGGCCGACGATCCGCTCTACGCGAAGGCCGCCACCCTCAAGCTCGAGAGCCT
>JBIIMU010000044.1:0-11395 GCA_044337845.1 Pirellulales bacterium
CGACCAGCCGACGATGATCGCCGACCCGATGAAGATGAAGATTCCGCCCACGATCACGGGCCACTGGATCGGCTGCCGGTAGAGCAGCCAGGCGAAGATCGCCACGAAGAGCGGATAGGAGATCTCGAGCACCGCGGCCCGCGAGGCCCCGAGGGCCTGGATCGAGGAGAAGATGGCGAGGCAGGCGAGCACCACCACCGCCATCGTCGCGAGCACGAGCGGCAGGCTGACGCCCGGAAACGAGAACCGCAGCAGCGACGCCGGTGACTCGCCCCGGGCGAGGAGCACGGCTCCCGCGACAGCCACGCCGGCGATCGAATGCAGAAAGTAGAGCCGGTAGATCGAGATCCCGGCCAGGAGCCGTTCGTCGAGCACGTAGAGCAGGCCCCAGAGCACCGCCGCGGCGACCGCCAGCACATACCCGTGCATCGGGATCACGGCCTGGCTCATTCCCGGTCCTCGCCGTCGTCATCCTCGTCGGCAAACGCGTCGTCGTCGTCGGCGTCCGCGTCGTCCTCGGCGTACGCGTCGTCGAAGTCGCCGGGTTCGTCGGCGTCCGTGTCGTCCTCGTCGAGTGCCGCCGACGTGGCGTGCGGCTGGATCTTCAGCTTCCGGGGAGCCGGGTCGGGTGGCAGGGGAGCGGTGCCGTTGCGGGCGTGCCACTGCTCGAGCGTGAGCAGCACCTCGCGGGCCTGGCTGCCGGCGTACTGGCCCACGACGCCATCCTCGGCCATGAAGTCGATCAGGCGGGCCCCGCGACCGTAGCCCACGCCGAGCGCCCGCTGCAGGAGCGACACGCTGCCGCGGCCCTCGCGGATCACCACCTCGACGGCGGCGTCGTAGAGCTCGTCCTTGTCGCGGGGGCTGCCGCCGGCGGCCTTGCCGGCCTCGTCGGCACCGGCGGGCTTCAGGTTCACGAGTTCGGCCGCGTACTGCGGCTCGCTCGTGCCGATCTCCGCCATCACGCGGCCGATCTCGTCGTCGGAGAGAAACGTGCCCTGGCCGCGGAGGATCTGGCTCGTGCCCGGCGACAGGAAGAGCATGTCGCCGTTGCCGAGCAGCCGCTCGGCCCCCATCTCGTCGAGCACCACGCGGCTGTCGGTGCGGCTGGCCACCTGGAAGGCGATCCGGGCCGGGAGGTTGCTCTTGATGAGGCCGGTGATCACGTCGACCGTCGGCTTCTGGGTGGCCAGGATCAGGTGGATGCCCACCGCCCGGCTCTTCTGGGCGAGGCGGATGATGTGGGCCTCGATCTCCTTGCCGGCCGTCATCATCATGTCGGCGATCTCGTCGGCGATCATCACGATGAACGGCATCGTGGTGGGGATGGCGGCGGCCTCCTCCTCGGTCTCCGGCTTCATCCGCTTGAGCAGCTCCTCGCGGCCCAGCGCGTTGTACTGCGTGAGGTGCCGCACGCCCACCTTCGCGAGCAGCGCGTAGCGCTCCTCCATCTTCTCGACCGCCCAGGCCAGGATCGCCTCGGCCTTCTTCATGTCGGTGACCACCGGATGCATGAGGTGCGGCAGCGACTTGTAGGGCGTGAGCTCGACCATCTTCGGGTCGATCATCAGCATCCGGACCTCGTCGGGCCGGCGGGTCATGAGCATCGACACGATGATCGAGTTCAAGCACACGCTCTTGCCCGTGCCGGTGCGACCGGCGATCAGCAGGTGGGGCATGCTCGCCATGTCGACCACCATCGGGTTGCCGGCGACGTCCTTGCCGAGGAAGATCGGGATCTTCATCGTGCGGGCCTTGGCCTGCGTCTCCTCGATCACCTCGCGGAGGCGGACCATCTGCCGGGTGGTGTTGGGCACCTCGATGCCGACCGAGTTCTTGCCCGGGATCGGGGCCACGATGCGGACGCTCGGCACCCGCAGGGCGATCGCCAGGTCGTCGGCGAGGTTCGTGATCTTCGAGAGCCGCAGGCCGGCCTCCAGCTCGATCTCGTACTGCGAGATCACCGGGCCGGTCTCGATCTCGACCACCTTCACCTTGAAGCCGAACTCGGCGAAGGTCTTCTCGAGCACCTTCGCGCGGTCGCGGACCTCCTGCTCCTGCTGGTCGAGCTCCAGATACTCCGTGGCCAGGAGCAGGTCGAGGCTCGGCAGCTCGTAGTCGGCCGCCGGATCGGGCGACAGCTCGAGCGTGGCCTGCGGCTTGCGGCGGCTGGACAGCGACCGGATCGGCACGAGCCGCTGCGGAGGCGTCGCCGGAGCTTCGTCGTCCGCCTCGTCGGCATCGGCGTCCGTCGCGGTCGGCTCGTCGGCGGTGGTCTCCTCGTCGTCGGCGAGCGGCGTCTCGCGCCGCTTCACGCGGATCGTGGGCTCGCCGTCGTCGTCGGCATCCTCGTCGGCGTCGTCATCGGCGGCGTTGACCGCGGTGCGGAGGCGTCCCCGCAGTCCGGGGAACCGGGCGGCCAGGTCGGCCGCGGCGTCGGCCACGTCGGCGGCGGGCGGCCGCCGGAAGCGGCCGCGGATCGACACCGCCAGTGCCGCCAGGGCCCCCGCGAAGGCCACGGCCGCCCGGGCCAACTGGCCGAACACGGAGTCGGCGGCGAGGAACAGGCCGCCGAGCGTGACGGCCGTGACCACGATCGCCCCGCCGGCGCGGGCGAAGTAGGACTCCGCCCCGAGGCGACCGAGCAGGCCGAGGCGACCGCCCGGTCCCCACAGGGGCCGTTGCACCCAGTCGGGCGCGAACATCGTGAGCAGCGTGCAGGCCCCGGCCACGGCCACCGCGGCCCCGAGGGTTCGCAGGGGCAGGTCCGGCATGACCCGACGCCGCAGGAGCGCGACATCGAGCGCGACCGCGAAGGCGAGGGCGGCCCAGATCCCGTGGCCGAACCACTCCAGGCACGCCCCGGCGATGGTCGAGCCGATCAGGCCGCAGGCGTTCATCGTCCGCGCGTTCGGCGGAAACACGCGGGGCGACGGCGGATCACCGGCGTCGAAGGTGACGAGCGAGGCCACGAGAAACACGCAGCCGGCCAGCAGCACGAGCGCGGTCAGGTCTCGAACGCGGTTGCGGACTCCGGGAGCCGCGGCGGCGGGGGCCGCGGTCGGGGCGGCGGCGGTCGCAGCACGGGCGGCCGGCGCGAAGCGGTGGGAGACGGAGCGGTCGGCGAACGCCATGCGACGATCCTTGTCGGAAGAGAACGATCCTGCGCAACTCTACAGGCCGGTGGATGCCCGGGCGGCACCGGCGCCGCCTTCCGTCGATCACGGCCGGGACGGTGGGAGCGGTCGTAACGGTCATGCGGCGTGGACACGATGGCGGCTTCCTGAGGACAGCACTCAGCGAGGGGCTGTCCGTGCCCCGGGAGCCGGCGTCGCTGGTCGAGCGCAGCCAGGATGGCGAAGCGAGAGCAGCGTCGAGTGAGCGGAGGGCAGGGATGCCCGCAGCGAACGTCCGGCCACGGGGCACGGACAGCCCCGAGCCACGCGAGGGGTCCGCATCGCTCACGCGATTGCGGCTTCCTGAAGGCTGAGCCCACCGTGCGGCAGGTCCGCATCGCTCACGCGATGGCGGCTTCCTGAGGCGTCGGCGCGGTCCGCACCGCCCTCGCGCGGCCGTCGGGTATCCTCGTCGCACGACGATGTCTCCCATGCCCTCCCCTCATCGAGCCCTGCCGGGCCCGCTCGCCACGCAGGCGGGCCGCCAGCTGCTCGAACTGATCGTGATCGCGGCGGCCACGGCCGGCGTGGTCGCCGCTTGGCGGGCCATTCCGCTGACGACCGAGGCCGTGTGCCTCGTCGTCGTGGCGCTGGCGCTCGCCAAGACCGCCTACTTCCTCCTCGAGAACCTCCAGCACATCCTCCTCGCCACGTCCCACGAGGTGCCGTACCACCGGTTCCTCGTCCTGATGGGCGTGAACATGGCGCAGATCACGCTCTCGTTCGCGCTCGACTTCTGGATCCTCGAGTGGGCGGAGCAGGGGAGCTTCACGGGGTTCGATCCCGCGGGCGGACCGGCCCGCGTGTTCTTCGACTGCTGCTTCTACAGCGTGCTGAACTTCTCGTTCTTCGGGTTCGGCGACATCATGCCGCAGACCGTTCCGGCGAAGCTCGTGACGCTCATGGAGGTGGTGCTCGCGTTCTTCACCGTGATCTTCCTGCTCTCCGACTTCATCAGCCTCAAGGACTCGCTCCGCCGCGAGCGGCAGCGATGACGCCGTCCGCGGCCGCTCATCCCGGAGTCGGAGGCCTCGCGCTGGGCGTCGCCGCGGGCCTCCTCGCCGCGGTCGCGAGCGCGGTTTCCTACCTCATCTCGCGACACCACGTCAGCGAGGGGGGCAGCAGCCTGCGGCTGCTCGTGCTGGCCCACGCGATCATGGGCGTTGCCTGCCTGCCGGTGGCCTGGCTCCTCTGGCCGGCCGGCCTGCCCGCGACCCGGGCCTGGATCGGGCCGCTGGCCGGGTCGGCGTGCTGCTACCTCGCCGGACAGGCGGTGGTGTTCTCGGCGCTGGCCCGCGCCGATGCATCGCGGGTGGCTCCGCTGCTGGGGCTCAAGATCGCGATGCTCGCCTGCATCGTCTCGTTCGCGCCGGGCGAGCCGCTCGATGGGCGGCAGTGGCTGGCGGTCGCGCTGAGCCTGGTGGCGGCGTTCATGCTCCAGCGGGGCGGCGGGATGCGGCGGTCCGCGGTGGGCTTCACGCTCGCCGCCTGCGTGGCCTTCGCCGTCTCCGACCTGTTCATCGTGGCGCTGATCGACGGCCTGCAGGAGACGGCCGCGGCGGCTCGCGTCCCGCTGGGCCGGCTCGAGGCGGGCTTTCTCGCCATGCTCGTGACCTACGCCACCTGCGGCCTGCTGGCGGCCCTGAGCCTCGCGGCCCTGCCGGCGCTGCGGCCGACGCAGCCGCGCGACTGGATCGCCGGTGCCCGCTACGCCGCCATGTGGCTGCTCGGCATGGCGGGCCTCTACACCTGCTTCGGCCTGGTCGGCGTCGTCTTCGGCAACATCCTGCAGTCGACCCGGGGCATGATGTCGATCGCGATCGGCGCGGCCCTCGCGCACGCCGGCTGGCATGCGCTGGAGACGCGGGTGGACCCGCAGACGCTGGTCCGCCGGCTCCTCGCGGCGGCCCTGATGACCGCGGCCATCGCCCTCTACGTGCTCGACCTGTGGTGAGCCGCCTGCCGGGGCCGCGCGGTAGACTCCCGGCCATGTGGCGTCGCGCGGGCGGACTCCTGATCGCGGTGGTGGCGACCCTCGCCGGCGCGGCCGAGCCCGCAGCCACCCCGCGCCGACTGCCGCCGCCTGGCGGGGCCGTCGCCGACCTGGCCGCGAAGCTCGCCCCGGCCGCCGGCGAGGCGTGGGCCGCGGTGCCGACGCGGCTCGCGGAGCTGCAACGCCGGGTGGGGGCCCACGTGTTCGCCACCGACGCCGACCGCGTCGACGTCGAGGTGCTGCTCGACGCGGTGCAGGAGGCGATCGCCGGCGGCGAGTGGTGGCAGCCCGCCGACCTCGGGCACGCCGCCTGGGCGATCGACGAGTCGGCTCGTCGGCTCGAGGCGCTTGCCCGCGGCGAGCGGCCATGGCGGACCGCCAGCGGACTGTCGGTGCACGGCTTCCGCTCCGCGCTCGACGGCGCGGTGCAGCCCTACGGACTGTGGGTGCCCGACGGCCTCGACCCGGCGCGGCCGGCGCCGCTCTGGATCTGGCTGCACGGCCGGGGGGAGAAGGAGACCAACCTGCACTTTCTCCACCAGCGGGCACACAAGCAGCCGGAGTTCCTTCCGGACGACGCGATCGTGCTCCTGCCGTTCGGCCGCTACTGCAACGGCTGGAAGGGGCCCGGGCTCGTGGACGTGTTCGAGGCTCGCGACGCCGTTCGCGGCCTGCGGGCCATCGATGACGACCGCGTGGTGCTCGCAGGGTTCTCGATGGGGGGCGCCGGGGCGTGGCAGATCGGGGCCCGCCGCGTCGGCGAGTTCTGTGCCGTCCACGGCGGCGCCGGCTTCGTCGACACCCTCCGCTACACCGGCGTCGATCCCAACACGCTGCCCTGGTACGAGGTGCGGCTCTGGACGACCACCGACGTGCCGCCCGTGGCGCGGAACCTGCTCAACGTGCCGGCGATCGCCTATTCGGGCGAGGTCGACAGGCAGCGGGCGGCCAGCGAGATCATGGTGGAGACGCTCGCGGCCGAGGGCCGCACGCTGCCGCACGTGATCGGCGCGGGCATGCCGCACAAGTACGACGACGCCTCGCGGCGGGAGATCCTGGCGTTCGTCGGCCGGGCCGTCGCGGCGGGGCGACCGCGGCAGCCGGCCGCCGTCCAGCTCGCGGTCACCACGCTCGCCGACCCGCGGGTGCGGTGGCTCGAGGCGCTGGGCCTCGCCGAGCACTTTCGGCCGGCGCGGATCGATGCCGCGCGGGATGGCGCCACGGTCGTGACCGCCACCACGGCCAACGTCACCGCCCTGGCGATCCACGACGCGGCGGGCGTGAAGACCCTGCGGATCGACGGCACGGACCTCGCCGTGCCCGACGCGGCCCCCGAACCGCTGCTCGCGGCCCGCGCGGATCTCCGGCCGGATGGCGACTGGCGGCTCGTGACGGCCGCCGACCTGCCGCCGCTCCGCAAGCGGCCCGGGCTCACGGGGCCGATCGACAATGCCTTCATGGCCCCGTTCGTGGTCGTGCCACCGGAGCGGGAGGGGCTCGCGGCCGAGATCGACGCCTTCACGCGCCGCGAGTTCGAGCAGTTCCGCCGCCGCTGGCGGGAGCTCTTTCGCGGCCGGCTGCCGGTGGTCGCCGCCGCCGACCTCACGCCCGACCTGATCCGCGGCAAGCACCTCGTGCTGTTCGGCGATCCGGTCTCGAACCCGCTGATCGCCCGCGTCCTGCCGGACCTGCCGCTCCGCTGGACGCCCGAGGAGCTGTCGATCGCCGGGCAGACGTATGCCGCCGCGAGCCACGTGCCCGTGATGGCCTACCCCAACCCACTCGCGCCGCCGACCGCCGAAGCCCCCGGCCGCTACGTCGTGCTCAACTCCGGGATCACGTTCCGCGACGAGGCCGACGCGTCGAACGCCTGGCAGAACCCCAAGCTCCCCGACTGGGCCGTCGTGGCGCCGGCGGTGGCCGGTGGCGGCCGTCATCCGGGCGGCGTGATCGCCGCGGGATTCTGCGACGAGCGGTGGCGCGTGGTGCCGGTGGAGCGGTCGCCATGATCGGCGTGCGCCGGCCCGGCCTGACGATGCTGGCCCTCGGCGTGCTCGCCGCCCTCGCCGGCGCCGCCCGTGCGGACGGGGTCCGCAGGCTCTTCGAGGAGTCGTGCGGTGGCTGCCACTTCGACGGCGCCACGGAGGGGGCTCTCGACCTCGACGCCCTGTTCACTCGGCTCAGCGGTCCGGGCGCGGCGGCCACCGGCCCGGATCACGCCGCCTGGCTGGCGGTGCTCGAGAATCTCCGCGCGGAAACGATGCCCCCCGCCGACGAACCCCGGCCGACACCCGAGGCGCGGCGGCGGATGATCGGGTTCGTCGAGCGTGACGCCTTCGCCATCGACCCCTCCCGGCCCGACCCCGGCCACGTGGTCCTCCGGCGGCTCAACCGCTCGGAGTACGGCCATACGATCCGCGATCTCACCGGGCTCGATCTCGACCCCGCCAACGAGCTGCCGACCGACGACTCCGGGTATGGCTTCGACACGATCGGCGAGGTGCTGACGATGTCGCCCCTGCTCGTCGAGAAGTATCTCGCGGTCGCCACGCGGATCGGCGAGGCGGTCGCCGACGAGGCCGTGGCCACGGAGGGCCGCTACCCGGAGCAGGTCCGCCGCGTGTTTCCGCTGGGCCCGGAGCCGGCCGACACTGCCCGGCGGGCGGAGCACCTCCGCGACACGATCGCCCGCCTCGGCGCGCGGGCGTTTCGCCGGCCGCTCGACGCGGCCACCTGCGAGCGGCTGCTGGCGATCGCCGCGGCGGCGATCGATGCTCCCGGAGGCAGCTTCGAGCGCGGCGTGGCGGCGGCGCTCACGGCGATGCTGGCCGCGCCGCGATTCCTGTTCCGGGTCGAGCAGCCCGCCGCGGGCCCGATCGACCGCGGCGCCGTGCCGCTCGACGACCATTCGCTCGCCACGCGGCTCTCGTACCTGCTCTGGAGCTCGCTGCCCGACGACGACCTCGTCGAGGTCGCCCGCGCCGGCGAGCTCCACCAGCGGCTCGGCGAGCAGGTCGATCGCCTGATCGCCGACGCCCGGGCCGACCGCTTCGTCGCCGACTTCGTCGGCCAGTGGCTGAAGACCCGCGACGTCGAGACCGCGGCATTCGACGTGCGCGAGATTCTCCGCAGCCGCGACCAGTTCATGGCCGAGCGGATCTTCAGCCCGCGGGTGCGGGCGGCGATGCGGCAGGAGACGGAGCTGCTGGTGGCCCGCCTGCTGCGCGACGATCGGCCCGCCACCGACCTGCTCGTGGCGCGGGAGACGTTTCTCAACTCCCGGCTCGCCCGGTTCTACGGGATCCCGGGCGTCGAGGGCCCCGAGATGAGGCTCGTGTCGCTCGCCCCGGACAGCCACCGCGGCGGACTGCTCACCCACGCGAGTTTCCTGGCCGTCACGTCCAACCCCACCCGCACGTCGCCGGTGAAGCGGGGGCTGTTCATCCTCGAGAACCTGCTCGGCACGCCAACCCCGCCGCCGCCCCCCGACGTGCCGCCGCTCGAGGCGGCCGCGCGATCCGACCGCCGCCCGAGCATGCGGGAACTGATGGAGCTCCATCGCCGCGACGCGCTCTGCGCCTCGTGCCACGAGCGGATGGACCCGCTGGGCCTCGCCCTCGAGGGGTACAACGCGCTGGGGCAGTGGCGGGGCCACGACGCCGACGGCCTCGACACGTCCGGGCGGCTGGTCACCGGCGAGACCTTCGCCGACGCCCGCGAACTCGCCGAGGTGATCGCCGGCCCCCGCCGCCGGGATTTCCACCGCTGCCTGGCGGAGAAGCTGCTCACCTACGCCCTCGGCCGGGGGCTCGAATACTTCGACGGCCCCGCGGTCGATACAATCGTGGACGAGATGGAGCGGGACGGCGGCGGTCTGCGGGCGCTCGTGCAGGCCGTCTGCCGCAGCGTCCCGTTTCGGATGATGCGACCTCCCCAGCCGGCGGAGCCCTCACCATGACCAGCCACGGCATCTCCCGCCGCCGGTTCCTCGCCGGCACGGCCCTCCGCGGATTCGGCACCGCCGTCGCCCTCCCGGCGCTCGGCTCGCTGCGGGTGGCGGGGGCCGCATCCGCCGACGTGGCACCCGTGCGGATGGCCTTCGTGTACGTGCCCAACGGGGTGAACGTCGACCGCTGGCGGAGCGACGGCGAGGGCCGCGACTACACGCTCGGGCCCACGCTCGAGCCGCTCGGGGCGGTCCGCGACCAGGTCCAGGTGATCAGCGGGCTCGCCCACCGCAACGGCACGGCGGGGCCGGACGGCGCCGGCGACCACGCCCGGGCCACCGCCACGATCCTCACCGGCGCCCGGCCCCGCAAGACGGCCGGCGCCGACATCCGGGCCGGCATCTCGGTCGATCAGTTCGCCGCGCAGCGGATCGGTCGCGGCACGCGGCTGCCGTCGCTCGAGCTCTCCTGCGACGCGGTCCGCTCGAGCGGCGCCTGCGACTCGGGCTACGCCTGCGCCTACTCCTACAACATGTCGTGGCGGAGCGAGAGCCAGCCCGCGACGGCCGAGTCGAACCCGCGGCTGGTGTTCGAGCGGCTCTTCGGGGCAGGGCGGGGCGGAGAACGGGCCCAGAGCCTCGCCGCCCGGCGCGAGGGGCGGCGGTCGGTGCTCGACTTCGTGGCCGAGGAGGCGCGGGGCCTCGCGGCCGGGCTCGACGCGGCCGATCGCCGCAAGCTCGACGAATACCTGACGGGGATCCGCGAGATCGAGACCCAGCTCGACCGGTTCGACGCCCTGCCGGTGCCGCAGGTGCCCGATCTCGACCTGCCCGACGGGCCGCCGCCGTCGTACGGCGAGCACATGCG
This sequence comes from Pirellulales bacterium, assembly GCA_044337845.1. Taxonomy (GTDB): domain Bacteria; phylum Planctomycetota; class Planctomycetia; order Pirellulales; family UBA1268; genus QWPN01. The sequence goes on from JBIIMU010000044.1 coordinate 9,984, forward strand.
GCTGATGGCCGACATGCTGGCGCTCGCGTTCCGGACCGACTCCACGCGGGTGGCCACGCTGATGTTCGCCCACGACGGCAGCAATCGCACGTTTCCCGAGATCGGGGTCGGCGACGGCCATCACTCGATCTCGCACCACCAGGACGACCCCGAGAAGCTCACGAAGATCGCGGCGATCGACCGTTTCTACGCGGAGCAGTTCGCCCACCTTCTTCGGCGGCTCGCCGAGGCCAAGGAGGCCGACGGCCGGTCGGTGCTCGACCACTCGATGATCGTCTACACGAGCGGCCTGTCGGACGGGAACCGCCATCGCCACGACGACCTGCCGGTGATCCTGGCGGGCAACGCGGGGGGGCGGCTGGCGACGGGCCGCCACCTGCGGCTGTCGGACGAGCGGCCGATGGCGGACCTGTTCGTGACGATGCTCGACCTCGTGGGCGCGGCGACCGACCGGTTCGGCGACTCGCAGGGCCGGCTCGACGAGATCCTCGCCTGACGCATCGCTCGCCCGCCGGCGGCTTCCTCAAGAACGCTGTGCGGGGCCCGTCAGCCTGCCCCGCGGAAGTTGGGCCGCAGGCGGTATCCGCCCGAGTCGTGCCGCCGCAAGAGCCCGACCAGGTCGCCGTCCCCGTCGATCGCGGCGCACTCCTCGGCAGCCCCGTCGACCGGCACGATGGCGCCGCTGACCACGCGGTCGAGCCGCTCGCCCTCGAGCACGATCCGCTCCAGGAGCGGCACCGCCTCGAGGGCCGGCAGCAGCCCGCCGCGGACCGACTCCGGCGCCACCTCCCGCAGCGGCAGTGACCGCGCGCGGGTGAATGGCCCGACCGCGGTGCGGACGAGCGACTCCATGACGGCCCGCGTGCCGAGCGCGAGGGCGAGATCGCGGCCGATCGCCCGCACGAAGGTGCCCGACGAGCAGACGATGTCGAGGCCGAGCCGCGGCCAGTCGTAGGCGGTCACCTCCAGCCGGTCGATCCGCACCGCCTTGGCCGTGAGCTCCACCGGCCGCCCCTTGCGGGCGAGCCGATAGGCCCGCTTGCCGTCGACGTGGACGGCGGAGTAGTCGCACGGCCGCTGGAGCACGTCGCCGCGAAAGCCGCCGAGCGCCGCCTCGAGTTCGGCCGGGAGCGGAATCCGCGGGTCGAGCTCCGGCTCGAGCGGCGTCTCGAAGTCGTCCGACGGGCTCGAGCGGCCGAACAGAAACGTGGCGACGTAGTGCTTCGGGAGCCGATGCACGTGCTCCACGAGCTTGGTGGCATGCCCCGCGCAGACCACCACCACGCCCTCGGCGAGCGGGTCGAGCGTGCCGGCATGGCCGACCGCGGACATGCCGAGGGCCCGGGCCACCGCGTCGACCACGCGGCGCGACGAGACGCCGGTGGGCTTGTCAACCGGGATCACACCCGTGA
>JBIIMU010000435.1:0-2925 GCA_044337845.1 Pirellulales bacterium
GCCGCAGGGCGGGGCGGGGCCACGGCCTTTTCCCACGGGCGGTCGTGGAGTACGGTCGCGTCCCACGGATGGGCCCCGGCTGCCGTCGAGCGGCCTCCCGCGAGCCGGCCCCTTCCGCACGAACCCCTCACCACCGTCCCAGGGAGTCTCCATGTCGTCCCGCAGGAAGATCGTCGCCGGCAACTGGAAAATGAATCTCGACCGCGCCCAGGCGAGGAGCCTCGCGGAGGCCGTGGCGAAGCGCTCCCCCGAGGCGGGCACCGCGGATCTCGTGCTCTGCCCGCCGGCCGTCTACCTCGACGCCGTCGCCACCGCGGTGGCCGACTCGCCCGTGGCCCTCGGTGGCCAAACCGTGCACGACAAGACCAACGGAGCATTCACCGGGGAGGTCGCCCCACCGATGCTCGTCGACCTGGGATGCCGCTACGTGATCGTCGGCCATTCCGAGCGGCGGACGCTGTTCGGGGAGACCGACGCGATCGTGAACGCGAAGGCCAAGGCGGCCTTGGCGGCCGGCCTGACGCCGATCGTGTGCGTCGGCGAAACGCTCGAGGAGCGCGAGGCCGGACGCACGGGCGACGTGGTGACCGCGCAGGTGCGTGGGTCGCTCGCCGGCCTCCCGCCGGCCGACGTCGCGGGCCTGGTGATCGCCTACGAACCGGTCTGGGCCATCGGCACCGGTCGGGTGGCCACGCCCCAGCAGGCGCAGGAGGTGCACGAGCTGATTCGCCGGGTGGTCGGAGCGGTCACCTCGCCCGACGTGGCCGGTCGGGTCCGCATCCAGTACGGCGGCAGCGTGAAGCCCGACAATGCGGCCGACCTGGCAGCCCAGCCGGACATCGACGGGGCGTTGGTGGGCGGCGCGAGCCTGAAGGCGGACGATTTCCTGGGGATCGCCGCGGCGTTCGGCCGCTGATCGCCACCGCGAGTCCGGCCCACGAAATCGAGGTCGGGGTAGCCTGCGGCGGAGCCTTGGGCTACGCTCTCGGGCGTTCGTCAGCCTGTCCCGCGTCGCCGATGTTTCGGAGTCCGTGTTCTCCATGTCCACCCTCGTCCGCTTCGGGTTCGGATTTCTCCTGGTCTTCTCCGCGCTGTTCCTGATCGCGCTCGTGCTGATCCAGCGCGGGCGGGGGGGCGGCCTGGCGGGCGCCTTCGGCGGTGCGGGCGGCCAGAGTGCCTTCGGGACGAAGGCCGGCGACGTGTTCACGAAGATCACGGTGGTGGTCGCGGCCTGCTGGATCCTGCTCTGCATCCTCGCCCTCAACATGCTCGGCCGCAGCGAGTCGCTGTTCAGCCCGACGCTGGGCGGATCGGCGGGCCAGGCGGTGCCTTCGCGGACGCCTGCCGCCGACGCAGGCCCGGCCGGCGAGGCGACGGCCGCAGGGGCCGCCGCCACGACCGGCTCGTCCGCACCGGCCGCAGCGCCGGCGAGTCCGCCCGAGGCTCCCGCGGGAGCCGGGGCCGAGGCGAAGTAACCTCCGCGAGCCGAGAGCCATGGCCCTGAGCATGACGGGCTGCGGGGTCGGCGTCGCTGCCGACGGCGACGGCACCGTGCGCGTCGAAGTCCGCGGCGTGAACGGCCGGCAGCTCAAGATCTCGATTCGCAGTCGCGACGCGCTCGCCGCGCTGGACAGCAGCGTGGAGGCTGCCGTTCGGCAGCGCGTCCAGCGGGGCACCCTCCACGTCACGGTCGAGGCGACCGGATCCGCCGGCCGTGGCGGTCGCCGCCTCGATCGGCAGCAGCTGGCGAGCTACCTCGACGAGCTCGAGTCGTTCTGTGCGTCGCGAAGCCTGCCCCTGCCGGCCGGCGTGGACGGGATCCTCGGCCTGCCGGGGGTGGTGCTCGACGCGCTGCCCGACACCGCGGCCGTCGAGCGGACATGGCCGCTGGTGGAGCGGGCGGTCATGGCGGCTCTCGACGGCTTCGACGCGATGCGCCGGCAGGAAGGCCAGACGCTGGCGGCCGACATGCGGGCCACGTGCGGCGAGATCCTGACGCTGGTCGAGGTGATCCGGCGCCGCGTGCCCGACGTCGTGAACGCCTACCGGGAGCGGCTCGTGGAGCGGGTGACGCGGCTCCTCGCCGACGCCGCCGCGACGCTCGCCCCGGCCGACGTGGCCCGCGAGGTGGCCCTGGTGGCCGATCGCACCGACGTCACCGAGGAGCTCGTGCGGCTGGCCAGCCACGTGGACCAGTTCTCGAGGCTGCTCGAGGAGGAGTCGCCCGGGCGGTCGCTCGATTTTCTGGCCCAGGAGATCGGCCGGGAGGCGAACACCGTCGCCTCCAAGTCGCTGGACGTGTCGATCGCCCACGCGGTCGTGGACATCAAGACGCGGGTCGAACGGCTGCGGGAACAGGCGCAGAACATCGAGTGACCGGCGGCGTACGCCGCGGCTTTTCAAGCCCCGGCCCGCTGCGGTAGAACATCGGGATGGAAGACCGTCCGGGAAAACTCGTCGTCATTTCCGGCCCCTCCGGGGTCGGCAAGACGACCCTGCTGAGACGGCTGCTGACCGACCATCCGGACCTGGTGCCCAGCGTGTCGGCGACCACCAGATCGCCGCGGGCCGGGGAGTGTGACGGCGTCGACTACCACTTCCTGACGCTCGACGAGTTCGAGCGAAGGCGGGCCGCCGGCCGGTTCCTCGAATGCTGTCGCGTCTACGGCCGCCAGCACTGGTACGGCACGCTCGTCGACGAGGTGACCCCCCGCCTCGCGGCCGGAAAGTGGGTCGTGCTGGAGATCGACGTGGAGGGTACACTCTCCATTCTCGGCCGCTTTCCCGAGGCGATCACCATCTTCGTCGAGCCGTCCCATCCCGACCAGCTGTTCCAGCGGCTGCGGGACCGGGGAACGGAATCGCCGGAGGCGATGGCCCGCCGCCTGGAGGTGGCGCGACGCGAACTGCACGAGGCGCATCGCT
>JBIIMU010000436.1:0-2916 GCA_044337845.1 Pirellulales bacterium
GTCGTAGTCGAGCCGCGCCGGCACCGTGAGCCGCGGTCGCAGCCGGCGGGTCTCGACGGGGGCGAGGCCGATCGTGTCACGGGCCGCGCCTTTCGGGAGCCGCACGATGGCGGGGCCGACGGTCGCGGCGGAGCCGGCATCGGCGGGCGCGCCATGCTCGTCGCCGCCGGTGAAGTGATGCGTGGCGAGCCACCACCAGGCGAGTCCGCCGAGCACGAGCACGACGGTGCCGGGCAGCCCACGGAGCACCGAGGCCAGCAGGCGCGACCGCGGGCCGGCCGGGGCATGGCGGACTGGCTGCTCGGGCTCGGCGGGGGTGGTGGTCGTCATGCGAACCTCGTCGTCGAAGTCATGCTACCGGCGGCCCAGCGGCGGGGCGAACCGGCGTGCCGGCACGGCAGGCCCTGGGAATCCTCACGGGGCGGGGAGCGGGATCGGCACCGGCCGCGGCACCCGTTCGGGCAGCGCCGGCGGGCCGGCATTCGGATCGCGGGGCGGCAGCGCCTCGGGGCCACCCTGCGGCGGCGGCACCACCGCCGGCGCCGAGTCACTGGGCGGGAACTCCTCGAGCTGGAGCAGGTCGGCGATCGTCACCGCGCCGCTCCACCGGTCGGCCTGGGCCTCGACGAAGGCCAGTTCCGTCTCCGTGAGGATCCGCTGGGCCTGCAGCAGGCTGAGGAACGTCACCTCGCCCCGCGCGTAGAGCTGCTGCGTGAGCTGCACCGTCTCGCGGGCCTTGGGGAGGATCGACTGCTCGTACCAGTCGGCCTGCCGCTGCGCCGTCCGGTAGATCGCCACCGCCTGCGCCGCCTGGGTGGCGAGATCGAGCTCGATGCTCCGCAGATCGGCCCGCGAGGTGGCGATGTCGGCCCGGGCGGAACGGATGTTGCCCTGGTTGCGGTCGAAGAGTGGAACCTCCATCATCACCTGCATCAGCCCCTGCTGCTGGGCCGGGCCCACCTGCCGCTGGTAGCCGCCGAGCACGTTGATGTTCGGGATCGGCTCGACCGCCGCCCGCTCCAGGGCCCACTGGGCCTGGGCGATCTTCGCCTCCGCGGCGCGGGGTTTGGCGTTGGAGCGGACGATCGCTTCCTGCAGGGTCTTCAGATCGAACCAGGGAATCTTGCGGAACAGGTCGGCCTCGATCGTCCCCACGTCGGCGCGGGGGAGCCCGACGGCGGCCGCGAGCTCGCGACGGCCGGTCTCGACGAACACCGACGCGTTGGCCAGCCGAACCTCGGCTTGGTCGCGCTCGATGCTCCAGAACAGCACGTCGGCCTTCGTTCCCTCGCCGGCCTCGGCGAGCGCCATGCCGATGTCGTACGACCGCGTGGCGATGTCGAGCAGCAGGCGGTAGATCTCGACCCGTCGCTGGGCGACCAGCAGGGCATAAAAGCTCCGCCGCACGTCGCGGAGCACGTCGAATCGCGCGCGGATCAGTTCGTACTCGGCCTTCTGCACGTCCCGCAGCGCCGCCTGCTGGGCGAGGCGGAGCTTGCCAGCGGTGACGATGTCCTGCATCGCGTAGTAGTTCCACTGGCTCTCGGGGCCGGCGATCTGCGGCGAGCCCACCGCGACGTTCGGATTGGGATACAGCCGCACCTGCACGGCCTGCCCGCGGGCGGCTTCCACCGCCGCCTGCGCGGCCCGGAGTCGCGGGTGGCTTCGCTCGGCGAGCATCACGAACTCGTCGAGCGTGGCGGGCGTCGGCCGCAGGTCGGACGCCACCACGGCCGCACGGGCCCGCGCGTCGAGATCGACTCCGGGCTCGGCCACCTCGAGCGCGGCGGCCGCTGACGGCGGCCAGGGCGCGGCCGGCGGCGGCTGGCCGCGGCAGGGCGCCGCGCAGGCCACCACGGCGACGACGAGGACGGCACGGCGATGGCGGAGCGAGAGCATGATCGTGATGCTGTGCGGGCAGGGCCCGTAAAAACGAGATCGACGCTTCTCGAAGGTCGCCTTGACGCCGCGTCGAGATCCGCCGGCCCGGATCGCAATCCCGCACAGCTGGTGGAGCGGGGGGCTCTGGGCTGGGTGAAGACGCGGAGAACGTGGTGGCGGCGGCGTCTGGGCCAGCCGGCGGACGTGGCCTCGCCGGCGGAGTCTGGGCGACGGGCGCCGCTCCGCAGGCGGCACCCTGGCAACTACACTGCGAGCATGCGTTCTCGCGTCGCCCACGCCCGCCGGTTTCTCGCCGTCACGATCCCCGCCCTCGCTGTCATGTTGGCGTCGGTCGCGCGGGCCGCTGACCGGCCCCTGTCGTTCAATCGCGACGTCAGGCCGATCCTGTCGGACACCTGCTTCGGCTGCCACGGCCCCGACGCCGCGAATCGGCAGGCGGGGCTGCGGCTCGACGTCCGCGACGAGGCACTCGCGGAACTCGAGAGCGGCACCCGGGCCATCGTGCCCGGAGCTTCGGCGTCGAGCGAACTTGTCAGCCGGATCAGGAGCGACGACGCCGACCTCGTGATGCCGCCGCCGGAGGCGAAGCTGGGCCGGCTGTCGCCCGATCAGATCGCGATCCTCGAGCGCTGGATCGCCGAAGGGGCGGCCTATGAGCCGCATTGGGCGTTCGTCCCGCCGCGTCGGCCGGCGGATCTCTCGAGCGACGACCGCGGCGGTCCGCTCGACCGGCTCGTGACCGCCCAACTCGCCGGCCGCGGGCTGGCCCTCCAGCCGGAGGCCGACCGGATCACGCTCATCCGTCGGGCCTCATTCGACATCACCGGCCTGCCCCCCACGCCGGACGAGGTGGCCGCCTTCCTGGGCGACGACGCGACCGACGCCTATGCGAACCTGCTCGATCGGCTCCTCGCCAGCCCCCGCTACGGCGAGCGGATGGCGGCCGACTGGCTCGACGTGGCCCGCTACGCCGACAGCTACGGCTTCCAGGTCGATCGCGAGCGGCCGATGTGG
>JBIIMU010000045.1:0-11308 GCA_044337845.1 Pirellulales bacterium
CGCACCGCGTCGTGTGGAGCCGCCGGCACCGCGAACCCGCCCGCGGTGGCCGCCACCTCCACGATCAGCGTCGGCCTGCCGGCGGAGCCGCGGAGCGACCCCACGGCATGCAGGGCGACGGCGACCGAACCGGGCGTCGCCGGCGGGTCGTGCGGCGGGGAGACGGCGGCGAGGGCGTGCTCCGCCCGCAGCTGCGGCCCCCGCGGCCGGGCGGCGACGAAGCGGTCGAACGTGTCGGTCTGCACGGTGAGCGGCGGCACGTCGGCGCGAAGGTCGCCGGCCCGCGGATCGACGAACGGCTGCTCGCCGTGAGTCAGTTCGAAGAGCAGGTCGTAACGCGGTGACCGCGGCACGCGGCGCCAGGCATCCCGCGGCGTCCGCAGCGCCGACCGCGGCCACGCCGCGGCGTCCGCCTCGAGGCCGACGGCGGCGCCGCGGACCTGCGGGATCGCCACGGTCTCCGGGGCCCGCGCCGGCGCCGCGGCGATCGTCTCCGCTGCCGGTCGATCGGGGCCGGCGGCACGGGCGGCTGGCACGGACACGTCGCGGTCGTGGCCGGCGACCAGAGGGCGACGCGGTCCGCCCGGGGGGTCAGCGGCCTGGGCCTCGAGGGCGGCATCGCGGGGGCCCTGCGGTGTGGGCCGCGAGGCGACGGACCGCGGCGCCACGGACCGCAGCGTTGGTGCGGACAGCGTCCGCGACAGGCTCGCGCCACCCGCCGCGACGAGCCAGATGCCCGCCAAGGCGGCCGCCACCGACAGCGCATCGCGGACGAGCGCCGTGGCGGCCCGCGCTGGCCGCCGGTGACCGCGGTGCGGTGCCGGGGGGCGGCGGGCCGGCGGTGCGGTGGCGATGCGCTGCGGGAGTCCGTCGGGCACGGTCACGTCGCGGAGGGCACGGTCGAGGGCCATCGCGTCGCCGGCCGCCGCCGCCACTCGTGACGCGAGGCCGCCGGGGATCGGCACGCCGCGAAGCGCCTGCTCGAGGTCGCGGTCATCCATGGCCGCCTCCTCCGTCGTGGGGCCGCGTCATGGCCGCCCTTTCAGCGAGCAGAAACTCCCGCAGCCGGCTCCGCCCGCGGCTGACCCGGGAGAGAACCGTGCCGAGCGGCACGCCCAGCAGGTCGGCGGCCTCCTGATGGGTGAGCTCGCCCACGACCACGAGGAGCAGCGTCTCGCGGATCTCGTCGGGCAGCCGCGCGAGCCCTGCCTGCAGCGCGGCGGAGAGTTCCGCACGAAACGGATCGTCGTCGGCCACGGCCGGGGGCGGTGCGAGATCGCCGCCCACGACTTCGCGGTCGCTCCGCCGCCGCCAGTGATCGGCCACCCGCCGCCGCAGGATGGCCAGCAGCCAGGCCCGCTCGCTCCGCGACTGGTCGAAGCGGTGGCGGCTGCACCACGCCGACTGGAAGGTGTCTTGGAGCACGTCCTCGGCCGCATGGCGGTCGCCGAGGAGCCGGTACGCGACCCGGTACAGCACCTCGACATGCTCCGCCACCCAGTTCTCGAACTGTTCGCCGAACGCCGGTGGGGAGGGCATGCGCTGGGGCGGTCCGGTGGCCCGGCGGAGAGCCCTCACGGGGCACCACGCCCCGCACCCGTGCATTCCCGCCGGCCCCCCGAGTTTATTCCCCGCGGCGTGGCGGCCGTGGCGGTCGGCGCCGGGATCGGGGGTCAGCCGCGACGGCCCGACCGCGACGAGGCGGCCGCGGCGGCGAGCCACGGAGGCAGGCGGCCCGCGGGCGGCAGCGAAATCACCTTCGCCGACCGCACGCCGGGGCACGCGAGCACCGCCGCGACGGCATCCGCGGCCGGCTCCTGGTCGAGGTTGAGCACCCCGATCGCGTCGCCGCCGGGCGTCGAGCGGCCGACGGTCATCTGGGCGATGTTCACGCCGAGCTGGCCGAAGGCCGTGCCGACCCGGCCGATGATGCCGGGCACGTCCTGGTGGGTGAACACCAGCAGCACGCCGTCGAGGTAGGCCTCGAGCCGGTAGCCCTCGAGCTGCACGATCCGGGGCATCGAGTGGCCGAACAGGGTGCCGGCGGCCCGATGCACCTGGTCGCCGGCGACGAGATCGACGGCCACCACCGAGCTGAAGGCGCCGGGGTCGGTGCGGCTCTGCTCCACCAACTCGATGCCCCGCTCCCGCAGGAGCATCTCCGCGTTGACGATGTTGACGTCCTCGCAGGCCCCTTCGAGCAGGCCGGCCGCGAAGGCGGCGGTCACGAGCCGCGTGTTGCGCGTGGCGATCTCGCCACGGTACGAGATGGAGCACGACCGCGGATGGCCGGAGTCGAGCTGTGCGAGCAGCTGCCCGAGCCGCCAGGCGAGATCGAGGAAGCCCCGCACGCCCTCGATCGCGGCGGGATCGATGGCCGAGGAGTTGACGGCGTGCCTGACGGCGCCGGTGGTGAGGAAGTCGACGAGCAGCCCGACGCCCTCCACCGCGACCTGCGACTGCGCCTCTTCGGTGCTCGCGCCGAGGTGCGGCGTGACCAGCACCCCCGGCATGCCGAACAGCGGGCTGTCGGTGCAGGGCTCCTTCTCGAACACGTCGAGCGCCACGCCCCCGATCAGGCCCCGCTTCAGCCCCTCGACGAGGGCCGCCTCGTCGTAGATTCCGCCGCGGGCGCAGTTGATGAGCCGCACGCCGGGCTTGAGGATCTCGAGTTCCTTCATGCCCACGAGGTGCCGCGTCTCGTCGGTGAGCGGCGTGTGCACCGTGAGGTAGTCGACGTCGGGCAGCATGCCGCGGACGCTCTCCACCAGCTCGATGCCGAGCTCCGCGGCGCGGTCCGGCGACAGGAAGGGGTCGTAGCCGAGCACCCGCATGTCGAAGGCCCGGGCGCGTTCGGCCACCGCCTGGCCGATGCGGCCGAGCCCCACGATGCCGAGCGTCTTGCCGGCGAGCTGCGCGCCCATGAACTTGTTGCGATCCCACTTCTGGGCCCGCAGGCTCGCGTCGGCCGCGGCCACGTTCCGCGACAGGCCGAGCATCAGCGCGAACGCATGCTCCGCCGTGCTCAGCGTGTTGCCGGCCGGCGTGTTCATCACCACGATGCCGAGGCGGGTGGCCGCCTCCTTGTCGATGTTGTCGGTGCCCACGCCGGCCCGCACGATCGCCCGCAGGCGATGGTTGCCGGCGAGCGCGTCGGCGGTGATCTTCACCCCGCTGCGGCAGATGGCGCCGTCGTGCTGCGCGAGGGCGTCCCGCAGGTCGTCTCCCTTGAGGCCGGTCTTCACCTCGTGGGTGATGCCCTGCGACTTCGCGGCCTCCAGCAGGGCGAGGCCGTCCGGGCTGAGCGTGTCGAGCACGATGATCGAGGGCATGGGGCGGCGATCCGGTGGCGGGAGGCGGCGGGTCAGTCCTGGTGTTCGCGCTGGAAGTCGGTCATGAAGTCGCGGAGCGCCTCGACGCCGGCGACGGGCATCGCGTTGTAGATGCTCGCGCGGATGCCGCCGACGGAGCGGTGCCCCTTGAGGTCCACGAGGCCGCGGGCGGCGGCACCGGTGACGAACGCCTTCTCGGCGGCCTCGTCGGGGAGCCGGAAGGTGACGTTCATGTCGGAGCGGCACTCCGGCCGGGCGTGGCCGGCGTAGAAGCCGCCCGAGCGGTCGAGGATGTCGTAGAGCAGCTTGGCCTTGGCCGCGTTGTGGCGGGCCATACCCGGGAGGCCGCCCATGTGGTCGGCGATCCACCGGCAGACGAGATTGAGGATGTAGATCGCGAACACCGGCGGGGTGTTGGGCCGCGAGCCGTTCTTCACGAACGTGCGGTAGTCGAGCATCGTCGGCAGGTCGTCACGAGACCGCTCGAGCAGATCCTTGCGGATGATGACGGTGGTCACGCCCGCGATGCCGGCGTTCTTCTGGGCGCAGGCGTAGATCAGCCCGTACCGCGAGACGTCGATCGGCCGCGAGAGGAAGTCGCTCGAGCAGTCGCAGACGAGCGGCGCGGGGCCGAAGTCGGGGTCATGCTTCCACTGCACGCCCTGGATCGTCTCGTTGCTGGTGATGTGCACGTAGGCCGGCTGGGTCGAGAGGGCGATCTCCCGCTCGGTCGGCAGGCGGTCGTGCTTGGTGGCGGCGCCGTCCCAGGCGACGTGCACCTTGCCCTCGCGGCGGGCCTCCTTGGCTCCGGTCGCCCCCCACGTGCCCGTGATGACGTAGTCGGCGGCCCCAGCCTGTCCGCGGAGCAGGTTCATCGGCACCATCGAGAACTGCAGGCTCGCGCCCCCCTGCAGGAAGATCACCTCGTGCGAGTCGCCCAGCCCGAGGAGCGCCTTCACGGCCGCCAGGGTTTCCTCGAGGATGCGGTCGAACGCGGGGCTGCGGTGGCTGATCTCGAGGATCGACATGCCGACCCCCGGCAGCGAGAGCATCTCGTCGCGGGCCTGCTCCAGCACCTCGACGGGCAGGACGGCCGGGCCAGGGGAAAAGTTGAACACGCGGTCCGTCATGGCGGGCACCCGAAAATCCTGTTGATTCCCGGGGCAGAATAGGAGTCGCTGCCGGGAGGGTCAACGCCCCGCGTTCCCTGCCTGCACCGGCGGTGGCATCGGCACCCCGGCGGGTGCCGATGCGGGCAGGGCCGCCGTGCGGACCGTGGCCGCCTGCAGGCTCGCGACTTTGCCGGCGACGGCGGGCTGCTGCGGATCGGCTGCGAGGGCCTGGGCGTAGTTCGCCAGGGCCAGGGCCTGGTCGCCGCTGGCCTCCCGCAGGCTGCCCAGGGCGACGAGCGCCCGGGGATTGCCGGGGGCGATCGCCAGCGCGTCGATGAGCTGGTTTTCCGCCTCCGGCAGATTGCCGTGCTCCTGGGCGAGGCGGGCGAGCTCGATGTGGGGATCGGGATTGGCCGGCTGGGTGCGGGCCCAGGCATGCAGCTGGGCCACGGCCTCGTCGCTGCGGTTTTCCTCGACCAGGAGCACCGCGAGGGCCCGCTGGCAGGCCTCGTGGTTCGGATTCCGCGCCAGGCAGAGGTGGTAGTACTGCTCGGCGGTCTGCAGGTCGGGATCCCGACCGAACAGCTTGGCCTGCTGGTGGTAGGTGGCGCCGAGGTTGTAGAAGGTGTCGGGGTTGCCGGGTTGCCGCGCGAGCGACTGCTGGAACGAGTTGACCGCCCCGAGGTAGTTGCCCTGCTGGTAGAGCTTCACCCCCTCCGCGTTGTCGGTTCTCGCCATGCCGCCGCAGCCGGCGCACGCGACGGCGACCGCCAGCGCCATGCAGAGGCGGGAGCCGGCCGGGACTGCTCGGTCGGGGCGAAGGCAAGACCGCACGGGAGGCTCCGGAGCACCGCGGGCGAGGCCGCAGGGGGCGGGAACGTAGTCGCCGCCGCGTCGCGGATCAAGGGCTCCCGAATCTCCCCGCTTGCCCCGCTTCAGCCGACGTCGACTCGCCGGTAGCCCAACGACCGCAGCACCTCGAGCACCTCGCTGCAGGTCGGAAACATCCGGCCGCTGGTCCGCTTGTAGCGGTCGAGGGCCTGCATGAACTCGAGTTCCTCGGGGCCGTAGTCCCGCTCGCACGTGGTGGGATCGATCATGCGGCGGCGGGCGTGCCGGGCTGCGGAGCGATCGGCGGCGGCCGTGCGGCTGGTGAAGCGGGGCGACTTCGCGGTGGCGGTGGCGGTGGCGGGCATGAGCGAAACTCCGGGTGACGAGGGCCGGCCTGGCACCCTTCGCGACGGCGGGTCGTGAAGGTCTGCCGGAAGCATGACCGGTGCCGGTCGCGGAGGCGGTGCCGGTCCGCGAAAAAAATCGGCTCAGGCAAACCTGCCGGGCCGCACGACCCGCACGACCGTCACTTCCGCTCGAAGAACTTCTTGAGAGCCTCGGCGGCCGCATCGCGGGACGAATCGGTCCCCTGCTTCTTGGCTGTGGTTCCCTGCGGAAGGCCGCTCGGCTTCGACTTGGCGGCCTTCAGCGCCTCGAGCGCCGAACGGCTGCCGGAGCCCGAGGTCTCATCCTTGGGAACCGCGTCGATGCCCGACACGAAGGAGCCCTCCGCGGCGGCGTCGGTCGTGTCCGTGGCCCGTGCCGCCCCGTGGATGCTGCTCGCGTCGAGGTCGGCGACGGAATCCCCCGGACTGGCCTGCAGGGTCCGCGTGGTGTCGGACATCCCGGCGGGCTGATCGTCCGCCATCAGCCACCGCGAGACGTCGTCCTCCGAGCCCGTGGAGGGCGTCGCCGGCATGCTGCACGACACGCGGAGTTCCAGGGATCCGACCTTGATCAGATCGCCGTCGGACACCTTCGTGCGTTCGGCGATCCGCACGTTGTTCACATAGGTGCCGTTGCGGCTGCCGAGATCCTCGACCCAGACCTCGGCCGGTCCCACCGTCACCTGGCAGTGTCGCCGGCTCACCTCTTCGCTCAGCGGCCGGATATCGCACTGCTCGGCGCGGCCGATGAGGAGCTTGTTGCGCTTGATGGCGATGCTGCGACCCGCGCTCTTGCCCGAGGCGACGATCAGTTTCGCGATCATGGAAGGCCCGCGAGGGGATGCTGCCGGGGACGGCTCGAAGCGGCGACCGCGTGGAACCCTACGCCCAACCCCAGATCTTAGCAATGGGGGTGGCCGGCCAGCCAGCGGTTCCCCGTCGGCCGGCTGGGGCGGGTCAGCGGCGGCCGGTCCAGCGCGGGTCGCAAAACCGTGCCCGCCGGTCGGCGATCGCGGCCTCCCGGCCGACGGCGAACGGGGTCGCCTGCCGCTGGCTCTCGACGCCGACGGCCGCGGCGATCAGCCGGATCCAGGTCTCCGCCAGGCCGCGCGGGGAAACCCGGCCCGGCCCGGCGATCTCGGCGAGGCCCGGATGGTGCGCGGGCCCGCTGGTCGCCGGGTTGGCGGCGAGCAGCAGGCTCCCGTGCTGCAGAACCGTCGTTCCGAGCCGTCGCTGGGCGCTGCCCATGATCTTCGGGGGCAGCCCGGCCGCACGCGGCTCGGCGGTGGCGGAGACCACGTCGCCCGGAGCACGCCTCGAGAAGCAGAACAGCTCGTCGGGCGGCGGATCGTCGGCCGCGGCCACGTGCAGCGTCGCGGTCACGCCGGCGTCGGCCAGCGCCGCCACGAGCGCCCGATGCACCGAGTCGTAGAACACCTCCGGTGATCGTGCCCAGCCATGCGACCGCGGGACCGCCGCGGCGTAGGTCAGATCGGAGCCGTGCACGATCGCGCCGCCGCCGCTCGGCCGCCGCACCAGCGGCAGGCCGGCGATCCCCGTGGCGGCCTCGGCCTCGGCGACCCGTTGAAACGCGCCGAGCGAGACCGCCGGCGACGCCCACGCGTAGAGCCGCATCACGAGCCCGTCGTGCCGGATCGCCTCCTCGGCGAGCAGCTCGTCGGTCGCCATGTTGGTGGGCCCGTCCGCGGCCTCGTCCCACCAGACGGGCAGGACGCGACCCGTCACGACTTCACAAGTGCGTCGTAGGCGGCCTGGTCGAGCAGGCCCGCCATCTCGCCCGGGTTGTCAGGCCGGATCCTCACGAGCCAGCCGGCGCCATAGGGATCCTGACCGAGCGTGTCGAGCTGCCCGGGCAGCGCCGCGTTGACCTCGACCACCTCACCCGACACCGGCGCGTAGATGTCGCTCACCGCCTTGACGCTCTCGATCTCGCCGAGCGACTCGCCCGCCTTCACCTTCTTGCCGACCGGCGGCAGCTGCATGAAGACGAGGTCGGTGAGGGCCTCGACGGCGTACTTCGAGATCCCGACGGTGGCGACGCCGCCGTCCTCGGGGCGGATCCATTCGTGCGACTTCGCGAACCTCATTTCGGCGGCCATGGCGGATGCTCCTCGGGGCGGTGACAGTTCGCAGGATAACGGATGGCGTCAGGATACGGGGCGGGGCCGCCTGTAGAAGGGCAGGGGCACGACCGTCGCCGGCTGCGGGGTGTCGCGGACGAGCACCTCGAGGGCCGTGCCGCTCGCGGCGGAGCCGGGCTCCACCAGCGCCATCGCCACGGCATGGCCGAGCGACGGCGCCAGGCTGCCGCTCGTCACCGTGCCCACGGTGCGGCCCCCGACGACCACCGGGCTGCCCTCGCGGGCAGCCCGCTTCGAGTCGAACGCCAGCCCGACGCGGATCCGCTCCGGCGCGAGCGAGCGCCGCCGTGCGACCGCCTCGCGGCCCGGAAACCGCCGCGGGCTTCCGGACGGATCGTCGAGGTTCACGGCCAGGCCGAGGCCGATCGCCAACGGATCGCTCGTGGCCACCAGTTCGTGGCCGTAGAGCGGCATGCCGGCCTCGAGCCGGAGCGTGTCGCGGGCCCCGAGGCCGCAGGGCCTGAGCCCCCGCGATCGGCCCGCATCGTGGATCGCCTGCCAGACCTCCTCGGCCGCGGCGGCCGGCACGACCACCTCGACGCCGTCTTCGCCCGTGTAGCCCGTGCGGCTCACCGCCGCGGGCTGGCCGGCCACGAAGGCCCGGGTGGCGCGGTAGCCGCCCAGCCCCGAGATCCGGCCCGCGTCGTCGTCGCCGCAGAGCACGCACACGGTCGCCACCGCGAGCGGCCCCTGCACGGCGATCATGGCGGTGTCGGCCGTGCGGTCGGCGAGCGTCACGCCGGCCGCCGGCAGCCGCGAGCGGAGCCACGCCACCACGCGGTCGCGGTTGCTCGCGTTGACCACCAGCGCGAACCGGGGCGTGCCGTCGGCCGCGTCGGCCTCGCGGGTCACCAGCGCGTCGTCGAGGATCGTGAGGCCGTCGGGCCCTTCGTCGCTGGTGACGAGCGTGTAGCGGGCCTGGCCGACGCCGATGTCGGACACACGACGGGTGAGGAGCGACTCGAGCCAGTCGCGGCTGCCGGGGCCGTCGACGGCGAGCCGGCCCATGTGCGACACGTCGAACATCCCCGCGGCCTGGCGGGTGGCGAGGTGCTCGTCGACGATCGACGAATACTGCACCGGCATCCACCAGCCGGCGAAGTCGACCATGCGACCGCCGTGCGACTCGTGCCAGGGGGCCAGGGGCGTGCGAAGCGGCGTCGATGACACGGGCGGCGTCCTTTCCGGGAGCGGGGGAGCGACAGTGTAACGGCCGAGTGACGGCGCAGGCTTCAGGAAGCCGCGATCGCGTGAGCGATGCGGACATGCCTGCCCGCCGTGCGGCTCGGGGCTGCCGGTGCCCCGTCGCCGGACGTTCACCTCGGCCATCGTGGCCTCGGCTCACTCGGATGCCGCCTTCGCTTCGCCATCCTGGCTGCGCTCGGCGGCATACGCCGGCTCCCGGGGCACCGGCAGCCCCTCGCTGAGTTCGAGCTTCAGGAAGCCGCCATCGCGTAAGCGATGCGGGCCGCGGCGCGGCTAGGATGATTCTCGCCAGCCGACCGGCCCGCTGCCATCACCGCCCGCGGCGGCGTTTCGAAACCTTGCCCTTGGGCGATCGCTGTGCCGCGCCGCGGCGGCCCTTCGGTTTCGCCGCCCGCCGCTCCCGCATGCCCGCCTTCGGCCGCCGGCCGCGGCCGACGAGGCGGAAGTTCAGCTCCCGGCGATCGACGTCGACCCGGGCCACCGCCACCCGCACGCGGTCACCGAGGCGGAACGTCTGCCCGGGGCGGCGGCCGGCGAGCGTGTGGCTCGCCCGGTCGTAGCGGTAGGCGTCGTCGGGCAGCGCATCGATCGGCACGAGCCCCTCGGCGGGGAGGCCGAGCCCCTGCACGAACAGGCCGAAGGGCTCCACGCCCGTGACCACCGCGTCCATCTCCTCGCCGATCCGCGACTTCAGGAAGTTGAGCAGCTTGAGCTTCACGAGCTCCCGCTCCGCGGCCTCGGCCCGCCGCTCCAGGTCGGAGCACTCGCCGCCGAGTTGCACGAGCCCCTCGGCGGGCGGCCGCCGGCCCCGTGCGACCGCCTCGAGCGCCCGATGGATCGTGAGGTCGGGGTAGCGGCGGATCGGCGAGGTGAAGTGGCAGTAGCAGTCGCTCGCCAGGGCGTAGTGGCCGTCGTCCTGCGGGCCGTAGGCGGCGCGGGTGAGGCTCCGCAGCACGGCGTAGTGGACCGCATGCTCCTCCGGCTTGCCGCGGGCCAGGTCGAGGAGCCGCTGGAGCTCGAAGCGGCTCTCGAGCGAATCGACCTCGAAGCCCAGCTCCGAGACGAACTCGGTGAGCTGGCGGAGCTTGCGGGGATCGGGTGCGGCGTGGATGCGCCGCAGGAACGGGGCTTCCGCCGCCTTCAGGGCCTCGGCCACCGCCTCGTTGGCGGCGAGCATGAACTCCTCGATGATCTGGTGGCTCTCGGTGTTCTCCACCACGTGC
Organism: Pirellulales bacterium; assembly: GCA_044337845.1. Lineage (GTDB taxonomy): Bacteria > Planctomycetota > Planctomycetia > Pirellulales > UBA1268 > QWPN01. Next base: position 10,253 of record JBIIMU010000045.1, read on the forward strand.
GCCCCGGAGACGCGACCGTCGCGATCGAGGTCGATCTTCACCTCCGGCATCTCGAGCTGGAGCGACCCGCGGGCGATGCGGCGGGCGCGGAGGATCCGCGCGAGATCCCGCATCCTGCCGAGCAGGCTGCGCACCTCGGGCGTCATCTCCACCGCGGGCGTGTCGGGATCGCCGAGAAAGACGTCGACCTCCTCGTAGGTGAACCGCCGCCGGCTCTTGATCGCGGAGGGCTCCACCGCGGCGTGCACGGGAACACCCTCCGGCGAGAACTCGATCCAGCAGGTCTTCGCGTAGCGGACCTTGCCGGGCTGGAGGCTCGCCAGGTTGTTCGACACGATCTCCGGGATCATGGGGATCACGCGGTCGGGCAGGTAGACGCTCGTGCCCCGGTTGCGGGCCTCCTGGTCGAGCGGCGATCCCTCGCGGACGAAGTGCGAGACGTCGGCGATGTGCACGCCGAGCAGCCAGTGGCCGCGTTCCACCCGCTCGAGCGAGATCGCGTCGTCGAAGTCGCGGGCATCGACCGGGTCGATGGTCACGATCACGCGGTCGGCGAGGTCGCGGCGGCCGTCCGGAACCGACTCGTCGAAGCGGTCGGCCTGCGCGCGGGCGTCGTCGAGCGCCTCGTCGGGGAACGGCCCCGGCAGGCCGAACTCGTGGATCACCGTCTGCGTGTCGACGCCGACGTCGCCGGCCTTGCCGAGCACCTCCACCACCACGCCCTCGCCGTCGCGGACGTGCGTCGGGAACCGCACCATCTCGACGACGACCTTGTCGTGCGGACGCACCCCCTTCGCCCCGGGGTCGCCCACCGCGATCGGCCGCGCGATCGCGGTGCCGTCGACCTGCACCCAGCCCAGGCCCGCCGCCTCGAAGTAGGAGCCCACGAACCGGGTGGTCCGCCGCTTCACCACCTCCACGATCTCGCCGGCGAGACCGGGCCGGCCGGCATCGCGTGACCGGGATAGCCGCACGCGGACGGTGTCGCCCGAGACGGCGTCGAGCGCGGAGACGACCGGGATGTGGACGTCGGTGGAGCGGTCGCCGGCCGGGGCG
>JBIIMU010000437.1:0-2897 GCA_044337845.1 Pirellulales bacterium
TCGAGACGATGCCCGCGGCCTTGAGCTGGAGGAGGATGTGCACCAGGAACCGCGGCGGCACGCCCTGCGCGGCGCAGATCTCGCGGATGCGCACCGGAGCCCGGGCATCGACCCGCCGCGCCAGTTCGACGGCCGCGAGGGCCGCGTATTCGGTCTTGGCGGAGAGTCGCATGGTGATGGCTCGGGCGTCAGCGGGAATGGAGCCCGCACTCGGTCTTCGCCGTGCCGCTCCACCGGCCGGCCCGTTCGTCCTCGCCGGTGGTGATCGCCCGGGTGCAGGGCAGGCAGCCGATGCTCACGTAGCCCTTGTCGTGGAGCGGGTTGTAGGGCACGCGTTCGCGGACGATCGTGTCCCAGACCTTCGCCTTGGTCCAGTTGGCGAGCGGCGACACCTTCACCACGCCGAACTTGTGATCCCAGCCCACGATCGGCGCGGCGGCGCGGTCGGGGCTCTGGTCGCGGCGGATGCCGCTCATCCAGGCATCGAAGCCGGCGAGCACGCGGGTCACCACGGCGAGTTTGCGGTCGCCGCAGCAGCGGTCCGGATGGGTGCGGTAGATCGGGCCGCCGTGGAGGCGTTCGTAGTCGTCCACGGTCGTCTCGGGCCGCTCGAGCGAAACCTCGATCCCGTAGCGCGTGGCGATCTGGTCGCGAAGGGCGAGCGTCTCCGGAAACTGGTAGCCGGTGTCGAGGTTGAACACGAAGGTGCCCGGCGCGATCGCCGCGAGCCAGTGGATGATCAGGCAGCCCTCCGGCCCGAACGCGGTGGCCATGGTGAGCCGCGTGCCGAACCGCTCGACCGCCCAGCGGATGATCTCCTCCGGGCTCGCCGCTTCGAGCGACCGGCTGGCGCGGGCGAGGTCTTCGCGGAGTTCGGGGGATGCTTCCCGAACGCCCCCCTGCCGCTCAGCCGTTGAAGCCGTCGCCGTAATCATTATCTTGTTGCTCAACTATTGCACGTATGATACCCGACGCTGGTTGGATCGTCCACCGCGGCCCGGCCCCGCCACCCCAGCCGTTTCGTCCGGCAGGGTTTTCGCGGACTTCCCCGTTTGGTCGCCCCCTCGCCAACCCCGCCCGAAAAGGCACAATCACCGCCGCACCAGACGGACGTTCAACGGCAGGGGAAGCAGGGACATGGCACGACACGTGGCAGTGGCGATCGATCTCGGGGCCTCGGGAGGCCGGGTCGTCTCCGGGGCGTTCGACGGCCGCATCCTCGAACTCGAAGAGCTGCACCGCTTCGAGAACGGGCCCGTGCCGCTGGCCGGCCAGCTCATCTGGGACCTGCCCCGGCTGTGGCAGGAGGTGCTCGTCGGGCTGCGCGCCGCGGCGGCCCGCCACGGTGCGGCGGTCTCGACCGTGGGCGTCGACACCTGGGGCGTCGACTTCTCGTTTCTGGGCGGCGACGGCGGCCTGCTCGCCAACCCGGTCTGCTACCGCGATGCCCGCACCCGTGGCCTGCTCGCCGCCGCGGAGCGGATCGTGCCCAGGAACCAGATCTTCGAGTCGACCGGCCTGCAGTTCATGGAGATCAACTCGCTCTACCAGTTTCTCGCCCTCCATCGCGCCGGCTCGAGCGTGCTGGCGGCGGCCGACCGGATGCTGATGATTCCCGACCTCTTCCATTGGCTGCTCACGGGCCGGGCGAGCAACGAGCGGACCAACGCCTCGACCACGCAGTGCTACGATCCCCGCCGCGGCGACTGGGCGTTCGACATGCTCGACCGGTTCGGGCTGCCCCGGCGAATCTTCGGCCCGCTCACCGACCCCGGCACCGACCTGGGCCCGCTGCGACCGGAGGTCGCTGCCGAGACGGGCCTGCATGCCGCCCGCGTGGTGGTGCCGGGCACCCACGACACGGCCAGCGCCGTCGCGGCGGTGCCGGCCGAGGAGCCTCCGAGCAGCCGGCCCGACTGGTGCTACGTGAGCCTCGGGACCTGGGCCCTGGTGGGAGCCGAGCTCGACCGGCCGCTGGTCTCGGCGGAATGCCTCGCCCGCAACTTCACCAACGAAGGGGGCGTGGGAGGCACGACCCGGCTGCTGAAGAACGTCTGCGGCCTGTGGCTCGTGCAGCAGTGCCGGGCGGCCTGGCAGCGGTCCGGCACGGGCTGGACGTGGGATCAGCTCACCGCCCTCGCGGCGGAGGCCCCGCCGCTCGTCACGCTCATCGATCCGAACGACCCGTCGCTCGTGGCCCCCGCCGACATGCCGGAGGCGATCCGCGCGCTGGCGAAGCGGTCGGGGGAGCCGGTGCCCGACTCCACCGCCGCGATCGTCCGCGCGGCGCTCGAGAGCGTCGCGGCGGCGGTCCGGCGGACGCTCGGCGAGCTCGACGAGCTGCTCGGCCGCCGGGTGTCGCGGGTGCACGTGGTGGGGGGCGGCGTGCAGAACCGCCTGCTCTGCCAGATGATCGCCGACGCCACCGACCGCCCGGTCGTGGCGGGCCCCGTGGAGGCGACCGCGATCGGCAACCTGCTGGTCCAGCTGGCCGGCCGGGAAGGCCCGCTCGACCTCCGTTCGATCCGCCGCATCGTCCGCGAGAGTTTCGAGCCCGTGCGCTACGAACCCCGCGACGCCGCCCGGTGGCGTGCCCGGCTCGGCTGACGAGGGGACCGCTGCACCACGCGACGTGCGGGGTCCGCATCGCTCACGCGATTGCGGCTTCCTGAAGACACCCTCAGCGAGGGATTGCCGCACCAGAAACGCGCTCAGCGAGGGATTCCCCGCACCCCGAATCGACCCCAGCGAGGGATTGCCGCACCCCAAACACGCTCAGCGAGGGATTCCCCGCACCCCGAATCGATCCCAGCGAGGGATTGCCCGTACCCCGAGAGCCGGCGTATGCCGTCAAGCGAAGCCAGGATGGCGAAGCGCAGGCGGCATTCGAGTGAGAG
>JBIIMU010000438.1:0-2891 GCA_044337845.1 Pirellulales bacterium
TGACCGTCAGCACACCCGTCTCGAGGCCGAAGTCGCCCACGCTGTTCTGAGAGTCGCCGATGAAGAGTTCGCCCGCCACGGCGAGCGTGCCGCTGGTGTTCACCCGCACCGTTCCCGTCCGATTGTCACCGAAGGCACCCACGAGCAGGTTGCCCGTGGCATTCAGCGAGCCGGTCCCTTGGCCGAACCCCGTGATCCCGCCCGCCACCGAGCCGGTGTTCGCGAGGTTGTAGGTTCCCGCGGTGTCGTTCTGGCCGACGAACATCCAGCTCCCGCCACCGGTCCCGGCGGTGCCGGCGGTGTGATCCAGGCGGCCGCCGCCCCGCACGACGATGTCGTTGGGCGTCGCCGAGATGTCCGCAGAGATGGTGGCGATGTTCGTCGGCGTGCTGTCGACGATCGCGTTCTGACCCGTGGGAACGTTCCCGAGGCTCCAGTTCCCCGCGGTGTTCCAGTCCGTGCTCACGCTCCCAGCCCAGAAGTTGTCCTGCGCGATGGCGGCCGAAAGCCCGCACGACACGACCACGGCCATCGGCAGCACCCGCAGCCACGACCGCTCAGTTCTGCAACCACCGCTCATGATCGGACCCTCCGGTGAGAAATACATGTTCGTTCAGATGTCCGCTCTCGTCACGACGCAGCCGAGCGGCATGTTCCGTCTGTCCTCAGTCTTCCAGCGTTAGATTCAACGTATTGCGTCCGGCCGTCACCGTCGCCTGAAAACCCGACGTCGTTGCCGCCTTGTATCTGCCTGGCAGGTGCTCGGTGATCGTGGGCGCCGGCGGGTATTTGCCGAAGTTCTCCCGTTTCCGAGACCACGCCTCGGCTTCGGCGGCGGAAAGTCCACCGCTGGCCTCCGTCTTGCTCACGGAAATCGCGTAGGGCCCGGGAAAGGCACCGTCGCCGGGATCTTTCGTGGTGAGCCTGAATCGTCCGGTGGCATCGGTCGTCCCGATCGCAGCCCGCTTGCCAGCCGTCGCTGGCACGAACACGACGGTCGCTCCCTCGACCGCCTTGCCCCGAAACGTCACCGTGCCCTCGACGGGCGCCAAGCCCTCGAGCCTGGTTCGAGGGCCACAGCCGGACAGTCCGGCGACCCACAGGCCCACGGTGGTGAACACGAGCACGCGGACACCAACCGCCGCCCGAGGCCCGACGCGGATACAGCGGTCACCAGTCACCAGGACCCCTCCGGTTCACCACCATTCCGAGACCCCATGGCACCCCACACGCCATACGGCGAACGGCCGCCTCGCGGACATGGCCGCGACAGATCACCCGTGTCGATGGTGTCGAGCAGAAAGACAACCGAACCGTCGAGCCGCAGGGCGTTCACTCCGCCCGGATGGTAACTGGTCGGTGGAGCGAGGCCCCGATTGGCGTGCGACCCGCCCTCCCAGCACGACGGCCCATTGGGGCCGATGATCGTATTGAACGACCCGAACGCCGGCCTTCCATCGTTCCACCGCAGCCCTGCCCACGCATGCGTGGTACGACCAGAGATATACCGCCCTCCGGAACCGATCTGAGACAGGCACGCAATCGGACTGGCCGTGTCGGGATTCGTCGTCAGCGCCGTGTAGTGCTCGACTATCCCGCCCTTGAGCGAACCTCCGTCAACGCCGACACACCGCTCGCTCATGGCGAGCGTCTTGCTGAGTCCGTCGGAAATCTGCCGGAAGGCGAACACCCGCCCGTTGCTCGCCAGGTCACCACCGCTGTAGTCGAAGGGCCCCCGATTCTCTTCCACCTCCACCCATTCCCACGGAATGGTGTCGCCGACGCTGAACACGAAGTTCGTGCGGCCATGCTCAGTCGGCTGCTTGGTTCCCGCTGCGCCGTCGCTCGGACACAGGAAGCCGTTGACCTGGGTCTGCCAGTGGGCCGAGCCATCCCACGGCCATGGGCCGAAGTTGCTCGCCGCGATCCGGTCGTAGAGCGGCGCCTGCTCGAGAAACGGAAGCAGCAAAATCAGCCCGCTCATCCGGCACGAGCTCTGCGACCACAAGCCTCCCTGGCGATACGGCAGGTGCTTGTGGGCGTCGTGATGGCCGTGGAGGGCGAGGCCCAGCTGCTTCTGGTTGTTTTTACACTGGGCTCGCCTGGCTGACTCCCGGGCCGACTGCACCGACGGCAGGAGCAGCCCGATCAGCACCGCGATGATCGCGATCACGACCAGGAGCTCCACCAACGTGAACGCGCGTTGCCGTTTCATGTGAGTCAGCCTCGAAGCAGCCCTGCTGGTATCGAACTAGCGCCGTCTGCGACGGGCCCATGCGACAACTGCGATACCGACGCCCACCAGAGCGATCGCCGCCGGCTCGGGCACGACGACGAGATTGCCGACAGCCTGACTGAACGTGAGCGTCTGCCCCCCCGACTGCAGCGACCACGTGCCGCTCGAAAGGGACCACGTGCCACTGTAGAAGCCGGTCGACGTCACGCTGCTGAAATCACCGGACGAAGCACCGGCGAAGTCCAACAGATTGAACACGTCGGCATTGCCCAAGGCCGACGTGTTGCCAAACACGAGCGATAGGGCGCCGCCGTACGTGGGGCCGCTGCTGCCGGTGATGTTCAGGCCGTCGTACTCGGTGCCCCGCGTCGTGCCGTTGATCTCGAACACCGACGCGCTCGACCCAGTCAGGGCGAGCGAGGCGACCGACAGCACCCCCAGCCCGCTGCCGGGCGACAGCACGCCGTCCATGGTGACGGCACCGCCGATCGCGCCCGAGCCGCCGAGCGTGCCGCCGGCACCCACATCCACCGCGCCGCTCGCCAGCGTGCCGTTGACGAGGAGCGAACCGGCCGTCACCGTCGTGGCCCCCGCATAGGCATTCGAAGCACTCAAGGTGAGTCGCCCAGCCCCTGCCTTCGTCAGTCCGCCCGTG
>JBIIMU010000046.1:0-11229 GCA_044337845.1 Pirellulales bacterium
AACTCAACGCCGAGCTGTCCCCGCAGCTGCCGGTGATCACGGAGAAGAAGGAACCGCTCTGCGGAGGCGAGTGATCGCCGCGGGCCGCTGACGGCCCACCTTCGCGCCCGACGACGAGGGGCCGATCCGGCGGCGGATCGGCCCCGCTCATTTTCGGTGCCCTGAACCCGCCATCGTGCCGCCGGCCACCCACTGCGGTCACGCGCTGGAACGACTGACGCTCCAGGCGTGATGTGTTCCACTCATCCGACCATAAGGGTGGAGTCGGGGGCGGGCGCGCGTTTGCCGACTCGCGGTGCAACTGCACGCATTCGGAGGTTCGATCATGACGTCATGCCGCGACAACTGGTCACTCGACACGGGGGCCACCACCCCGGCCCCGTCGCCCCCCGATGGCAGCGGGTTCGCGGAGTTCAACGCCGCGACTGCCCTCGACCCGACGACGACCCTCTCGCTCGGGCAGACCACGTCCTGCTGCGGCGGCGACGGCCGACATGACGGGCCGCGTGTGGGTCAGCGGAGATCGACGAGCCAGTAGGCGTTGTCGACGAAGCTCTTCCAGCTCGCGTACTTCGGGTTGCCGAGCTTGATGGAGAGGAGCGGACTCCGCTTCGGCTTCACCGGCTGCCGGATCAGGTGCATCCGCGCCTCGGCCGGCGTGCGTCCGCCCTTGCGGACGTTGCAGGCCACGCAGGCGCAGACGATGTTCTCCCACGTGGTCGAGCCGCCACGGCTGCGAGGGACCACGTGGTCGAGGGAGAGTTCGCTCGTGGGGAAGCCCCGGCCGCAATACTGGCACTGGTTGGCGTCGCGGGCGAAGACATTGCGGCGGTTGAACCGCACACCCTGCCTGGGGCCGCGGTCGCAGGAGACCAGGCGAATCACACGCGGGGCCTGAAGCTCGTAGCCGACGGCACGGATCCAGTCCTGGTCGGGGGTGCGAAACGACGACCGCAGGGCCGAGAGTTCCCGCCACGAATCGAGGTCGTAGGCGGCGTATTGCCCCTCCTCGATGTGGACCACCTCGGCGAGTTCGCGAAACAGGAGCGTGATCGCCCGTCGGACGTTGGTGACGTGCACCGCCACGAACGACCGGTTGAGCACCAGCACGCTCAGGCTCAGCGAGGGGGCCTGGGGGGCCGTCGGCAACGCGAGGGCGGGCGAGGACATGGGCGATCCCGTGCTCCGTGGAGAGCACCGATTTTACCCGGCTTGCTGCCGACGCGCCAAACCGGCCGACCTTTCGCGACGGATGCTTGCTCCGCCCGTCGATTGCAGTCACACTCATGGTCATCGAGGCGGTGCCGGCACGAGGCGGGCCGAGCGGCCGGGTTCGTGTCTGGAACGGCTCGATCACTTCGGAGAGAGCGATGCTTCATTACTCGTGCGACGCCTGCAAGCGTCCGATCGACGTCGGCACGGACGTCCGCCACGTCGTGAAGATCGAGGTTTTTCCCGCCATCGACGAGCACGCCTGCGGCTGCCATCCCGACGGCGACGACGCGGATCATCTCGACGACGTGCAGGACCTGCTCGAGCGGCTCGACGACCACGACGACACCGACCTCGAAGAGTCGACGCGGTCGCTGCGATTCGACCTGTGTGACGAGTGCCGCCGCCGGTTCGTGAAGAACCCGCTCGGCCTCAAGGCTGGCAAGAAGCTCGGGTTCAGCAACAACTGAACATACGCAAAACCGGCATCCTGCCCGGTTTTGCTTTTTCGCTATCGGCGACATCGTGTCGCCGTGGAGCGTGTGGGTGGGGCGGCATCCTGCCCGGTTTTGCTTTTTCGCTATCGGCGACATCGTGTCGCCGTCGAGCGTGTGGTGGGGCGGCATCCTGCCCGGTTTTGCTTTTTCTATCGGCGACATCGTGTCGCCGTGCAGCGGAGCCAGGCGTGCACTCAGCGAGGGGCTGCCGGTGCCCCGGGAGCCGGCGTATGCCGCCAAGCGCAGCCAGGATGGCGAAGCGCCGGCGGCATCCGAGCGAGCCGAGGCCACGATGGCCGAGGCGAGCGCCCGGCGACGGGGCACCGGCAGCCCCGAGCCGCGCGGCGGGCCGGCCGCAGGTCCGCATCGCTCACGCGATGGCGGCTTCCTGGGAGGCGAGCGCCCGGCGACGGGGCACCGGCAGCCCCGAGCCGCGCGGCAGGCCGGCCGCAGGTCCGCATCGCTCACGCGATGGCGGCTTCCCGGAGCGGGAGGGTTCCGTTCGGGGGTGGTCCCGCGTAATCTTGCGACCTCGTCCCAGCCCACCGCCCCGCCCCCCGGAGCTTGTCCGCGATGGCCTCGAGCACCCTGAAGATCGCCGCGATTCCCGGTGACGGCACCGGCCCCGAAGTGACCGCCGAGGCGCTGAAGGTGCTCGACGCGGTCTCGAAGATCGACGGGTTCACCTACGACGTCGAAATGCTCGACTGGGGCGGCGATCGCTATCTCCGCACCGGCGAGATCGTGCCCGAGGGCGGGCTCGACCTGCTGCGCCGCAAGGACGCCGTGTTCCTCGGGGCGATCGGCCACCCGGGCGTGGCGCCGGGCATCCTCGAGAAGGGGCTGCTGCTCGAACTGCGATTCAAGCTCGATCAGTACGTCAACCTGCGGCCGGTGAAGCTGCTGCCGGGCGTCGAGACGCCGCTGGCGGGCCGGGGGCCCGGCGACATCGACTTCGTGGTGGTCCGTGAGAACACGGAGGATCTCTACTGCGGCGTCGGCGGCTACCTCAAGAAGGGCACGCCCGACGAGGTGGCCGTGCAGCAGGCGATCTACACCCGCAAGGGATGCGAGCGGTGCATCCGCTGGGCCTTCGACTACACGCGGAAGCGGAACAGCCCGAAGAAGACGCTCACCCTCGTGGCCAAGACCAACGTGCTGACCTTCGGCCACGACCTCTGGTGGCGGACGTTCCAGGAGGTGGCCAAGGAGTATCCCGACGTGAAGACCGACTACAACCACGTCGACGCCTGCTGCATGTGGATGGTGAAGAATCCCGACGCCTACGACGTGATCGTGACCACCAACATGTTCGGCGACATCATCACCGACCTCGCCGGCATCCTGCAGGGTGGCATGGGCGTGGCGGCGGGCGGCAACCTGAACCCCGACAAGGGGGGCGTGAGCATGTTCGAGCCGATGGGGGGCAGTGCGCCCAAGTACACCGGCCAGAACGTGATCAACCCCGTGGCGGCGATCAACGCCATGGCGATGCTGCTGGAGCACAGCGGCCAGCCGACGTCGGCCGCCCGCGTGGAGAAGGCGGTGGCCCACGTGACCGGCACGAAGATGAAGAGCCAGGCGGCCGGCAGGATGGGCTACGGCACGCGGGAGGTGGGCGACCTCGTGGTGGCGGCGCTGGCGTAGCCCTGCGGCGCGGCCGCGGCGGCGGGCTCAGGCCAGCCGCACGCGGATGCCCTCGGCGATGCTCCGATCAGCCGCTTCCACCACCCGCATCGCCCGCAGGGCGTCGTCGAGGCCGCTCGTCTGGCGGACCAGGCTCGTGACCATGCGGTGGAACTGGCCGAGCATCCGCTCGCCGACGGGCCGCTCGCTCTCGAGCGCTTCCTGGTGGCGACCGGCGTCGTCGAACCAGACGAGCGTCTGCGGGAGGTCGACGAACGCGATGCCCCGCTCGCACACCACCTGCAGTCCCGGCGGCGGCCGGAACCCCACCGCCTCCTCCCAGGCCCGCGGCATGTAGTAGCCGCAGCTGATCTGGGCCAGCGGTCCGTCGCCGGGGAGGCCGGTGGCCGAGAAGTCGAGGCTCATCATCCGGTAGTCGTCGAGGTCGCCGCCATCCGTCTCGGCGTGCCGCACGGCGACGACGCTCGTGGGCTCCACGCCCGTCACGTAGCGGCACCAGTCGGCGAGCTCCATCAGGTCGCGGGCCTCGCTGGCCCGGTCTCGCGGCGCGGCCGCCGCGCCGGAGAACGGCACGCGGCGGTGGCAGAACAGCATCCGGGGGCGGCCCAGCCGGGTGGCGATGAGTTCCTTGAGCCGCACCGTCGCGGCGGCATGGCGTCGTGGCAGTTCGGCCATGAATGCGATGCCCGATTCCTCGATGCGGCGGTGGAGCAGGTCAGCCTCGACGGCATCGCAGGGGAACGAGATCGCCGAGTAGACCGCCTTGCCGTGGTCGCAGGCCGCGAGGATCGGCGCGGCGCCGAACCACTGGTCCGCCAGATAGAGCACGGCGTCGATGTCGTCGCGGGCCGCCAGCGCCCGGAAGCCGTCGATCGCGGCGGTGCCCAGTTCCGCGGCCGCCCGCTCGGCGCGGTGGGCCACCTGCTCGCAGACTCCGCGGACCTCGAACCGGTCGGCGAGCGTCCGCAGGGCCGGCAGGTGCCGTCCTTCCCACTGGTCGCCGAGGCCGACGATGCCCACGCGGAGTTTCACGGGATCGCCGTCTCCCCGGGGCTCGCGTCGAGCGCCGCCAGTTCGAGCTCCCGCCGCAGGCCCTTGTCGCCGATGTCCTTGCGGCACCAGGCACCCGGCCAGCGGATCTCCTTGACCGCGGTGTAGGCCTGGAGCTTGGCCCGGGCGAGCGACGGCCCGAGGGCGGTGACGGCCAGCACCCGCCCGCCGTCGGCCACGATCGCGCCGTCAACGGCCCGCGTGGCGGCGTGAAAGACCTGCACCTCGGGCAGCCGCGCGGCCGCGTCGAGGCCGCGGATCGGCTGGCCCCGCTCGACGGGGCCCGGATAGCCGGCACTGGCCATCACCACGCTCACGGCCGCCTCGTCCCGCCACCGCGGTGGATCGCAGGTGTCGAGCCGCCGGTCGGCCGTGGCGTCGAGCAGCTCGAGCAGGCTCGACTCCAGCCGCATCAGCAGCGGCTCGCATTCGGGATCGCCGAACCGGGCATTGAACTCCAGCACCTTGGGGCCCTGGGCCGTGAGCATCAGGCCCGCGTAGAGCACGCCCTGAAACGCCACCTTCGCCCGCCGCATCGCGTGCACGGTGGGCACCAGGATGCGGGCCTCGATCTCGGCCATCAGGGCGGCGTCGACGAACGGCGTGGGGCAGTAGGCGCCCATGCCCCCGGTGTTGGGGCCTTCGTCGCCGTCGTGGGCGGCCTTGTGGTCCTGCAGGGGCGGCAGCGTGACGATCGTGCGACCGTCGGTGATCGCCAGCACGCTCACCTCCACGCCGTCGAGCCGCTCCTCGACGAGGATCGTGCCGGCGGCGGCCGCGAACTGCGGATCCTCGGCCAGCGAGCGGACGGCCTCGAGAGCGGCGGCGCGGTCGTCGCACACGAACACGCCCTTGCCGGCGGCGAGGCCGTCGGCCTTCACCACCACGGGCACGTCTTCACGGGCCTCGAGGTACTCGCGGGCCCGGGCGGTGGAGCGAAACTCGCGGTACATCGCGGTGGGTACGTCGCCGCGGTGGAGAACCTGCTTGCAGAACGACTTGCTGCCCTCGAGCTGGGCGGCCCGCTTCGTCGGCCCGAAGATCCGCAGGCCGGCGGCCGTGAACTCGTCGACGATGCCGGCCACCAGCGGCGCCTCCGGGCCCACGACCGTGAGATCGACACCGCGGGACCGTGCCACCGCGATCAGGCCCGGGATGTCGGTCGCTGCGACGGGCACGTTCTCGCCCACCAGGGCCGTGCCCGCGTTTCCCGGGGCGACGAGCACGTCGGCGCCGTCGCGGCTCAGCTTCCAGGCGAGCGCGTGTTCGCGGCCTCCACTACCCACGATGAGGACGCGACGGGATGCCGGCACGAGACGGAACTCCAGGGTGGGGGCGACGGAAGGGGAGGCTGGGCTGGCGGCGGCCACTCGGACGCGGGTGGTGTTGTACCGCACGCCGGTGTCTGCCAACCCCTCGACCCCGCCCGGACCCCCGACAGGGCCGTCGACGGCATGGGATGGACCGCGGTGTCCGGCCGAAATCGAGGGGTCTCGCCGCGGGGACCATGGATCAGCGTCGACTCGACGTTGACAGCATGGGGCACGCCGATACAGTTAGAGGGAGTTCGTGAAAAACTTCACGAACTCGCGCAAACGCGGCCGAAACATGCTTTTTGAGCGGTTCCGCGGCCCGCCGATGGGGCATCACGCCCTGGCGGCGGAGTCGCGCCGCGCTGAGGCCATTCATGGCAGAAAAAAAGAAGATGTCGGTGGCCGAGATTCTGGCCGCCGCCCGTGCTGAAAAGGCAGCGGCAGGAGCAGCGCCGGCGGCCCCAACGCCCCCCGCCGCTGAGCCCGCTGCCGAAGTCGCAGCGGAGGCTGCCGCCCCGGCGGCGAAGCCCGCCCCCAAGCCGGCGGCCAAGCCCGCCGCTGGTGGTCGGCCGAGCGTGGCCGAGATCATGGCACTTGCCCGGGCGAAGAAGGATGCCGAGGCTGCTGCTCCGGCGGCTCCGGCCGCCAAACCCGCGGCCAAGGAGCCCAAGCCTGCCGCAGCGGCGAAGCCCGCCGCCAAGCCGGCGGCTGCCGTCGGCGCCGCCAAGACGGGCGTGCAGCGCGACACGGCGAGCATTCTCGCCGCGGCCCGCGCGGCGGCGAAGCCGGGGCCGGTGAGCAAGGCCGACGCGCCCGCGCGGCCGGCACCGAAGCCCCGCGAATCGCAGCCGGCCGTGGACAAGGCCGCGCCGCCGCGAACGGTGGCCACCGTGCCGCCCAAGCCGGTCAAGCCGGCGAAGAAGGCCGACGAAGCGGAGGATCGCCGCGGCTTCCTGCAGATCGCCCTCGGTTCGGCGATGGCGACGGGCTTTTCGGCGCTCGCGGTCACCGCGGGCCTGGCTTCACTCGGCCTCGCCCGCTTCCTGTTCCCCAACGTGCTCGCCGAGCCGCCGAGCAAGTTCAAGGTCGGTTCGAAGGATGCCTTTCCATCGGGAAAGGTGGAGACGAAATACGTGCCCCAGTACGGTGTCTGGGTCGTCAACGGCGACTTCCAGGGGCAGCAGCAGATCTACGCCCTCAAGACCGTCTGCACGCACCTGGGATGCACCCCCAGCTGGCTCGAGGCCGAGCAGAAGTTCAAGTGCCCGTGCCACGGCAGCGGCTTCTACAAGGACGGCGTCAACTTCGAGGGACCCGCCCCCCGGCCGCTCGAGCGGTATTCGATCCGCATCGCCGACGACGGCCAACTCGAGATCGACAAGAGCAGGACGTTCCAGGAAGAACTCGGCCAATGGGCCGACCCCGAATCGTACGTGACCGTCTGACGAAGGGACCACGACCCGACCATGGCCATCGGCGAGACCATCCGCAACTCCCAGATCTGGAAGAGCATCTTCCGCCACCCGATGCCGCTCGATCGGCGGAATCGGATCGTGGTCATGCTCACCAACTTCTTCCTGCACCTGCATCCGGTGTCGATCAAGAAGCAGGGCATCGCCCTCTCGTTCACCTGGTGCATGGGCGGCGTGACCTTCTTCCTGTTCCTGGTGGAGACGGTCACCGGCGTGCTGCTGATGTTCTACTACCGGCCGACGCTGGAGTGGGCCTACAACGACATCCTCGCGCTCCGCGACGTCACCAGCCTCGGCATCCTCCGCGAGCTCCATCGCTGGGGCGCGCACGCGATGGTGATCACGACCTGGCTCCACATGTATCGGGTGTTCCTCACGGGCAGCTACAAGCCGCCGCGGGAGTTCAACTGGGTGATCGGCGTCATCCTGCTGCTCCTCACGCTCCTGCTCTCGTTCACCGGCTACCTGCTGCCGTGGGATCAGCTGGCCATCTGGGCGATCACGGTCGGCTCGAACATGGCCCGCGCCACCCCGTTCCTCGGCTACGAGGGCCCGGGGCAGCAGCTGCTGACGGTGGGCGGGATCGACATGATCACCGACGCCTCCGACGCGCGGTTCGGTCTGCTCGGCGCCCGCTTCGTGGGCGAGGAGACCCTCAACCGCTTCTACGTGCTCCACTGCATCGCGATCCCGCTCGCGGTGGCGCTCCTCCTGGCGATCCACTTCTGGCGCGTGCGAAAGGACGGCGGCATCAGCGGGCCGCTGTGACGTTCACCCGATGCATTCCAACGGCTTTTTTCTGAAGGACGTCGCCGGCTTTCTGGGCGGCTACTACGTCGCGATCGCGATCATGAACGCGGTCGCGGCGCTGATCCTCTGGCGGCGGAAGTCGCAGCCCGGCTGGGCCTTGGTGTGGACGGTGTTCGCCGGCCTGATGATGGTGCTCGCCAGCCTGGCGCTGTCGGGTTCTCCGGAGTGGGTGCCGGCCCTACCCGCCGCCGCCCGCGCCACGGTCAACAAGCTTTCCGGGCCGGTGCTCTACACCCTCGGCACCTTCGCCCTGCTCACGGCGCTGTACGTGTTCCGGAAGTTCTTCGTCCGGCCGATGGTGGCCTGGTCGCTGCTCAACGTGATGCTGGTGGCGATGGGCCTCTCGATGGCCGACGAGAACTTCGCCGCGATCGTGATGAAGCCCGACAACGTCCCGATCGTGGGCCTCGTCTTCCTGCTCGCCTTCTTCACCTGGCTCGCCACCAAGCAGGCGGTCGTCAACGATGAGCGGATCGCCCAGGGCTTGCCGCCCATGGAGAAGGTGAACGACGAGAAGGTGCTCGTGTGGCCCGACCTCGTCTACACCGAACTCATCTGCATGGTGGGGGTGACGGCGTTCCTGCTGGCCTGGG
This sequence comes from Pirellulales bacterium, assembly GCA_044337845.1. Taxonomy (GTDB): domain Bacteria; phylum Planctomycetota; class Planctomycetia; order Pirellulales; family UBA1268; genus QWPN01. The sequence continues at coordinate 8,595 of JBIIMU010000046.1, forward strand.
CGATCCTGCTGCCGGCGCCGCTGGAGGAGCCCGCCTCGAGCGTGAAGACGCCCAATCCCTCGAAGGCGCCGTGGTACTTCCTCGGGCTGCAGGAGATGCTGGTCTACTTCGACCCGTGGTACGCCGGCGTCGTGCTGCCCAGCCTGGTCGTCTTCGGGCTGATGGCGATGCCCTATCTCGACTTCAACAAGAAGGGCAACGGCTACTACTCGATCGAGGAGCGGAAGTTCAGCTATCTGACGTACCAGTTCGGGTTCTTTCTGCTTTGGATCACCCTGATCATCCTGGGCACGTTCCTGCGGGGTCCCAACTGGAACTTCTACGGCCCCTTCGAGTACTGGACGCCCTACAAGGTGGAGGTCCTCAACAACGTGGACCTGCCGCAGATGTTCTGGGTGAACCTGCTCGACCGGCCGCTCCCGAAGGCGCCGGCCGGAGCCAGCGGCCTCGTGCAGGCCGGCTACGTGCTGCTCCGGGAGGCGCCCGGGTTGCTCGTCATGGGGGCGTATCTGCTGCTCCTGCCGCCCCTGCTGGCAGTCACGATCTTCCGCGGCTTTTTCGCGAAGATGGGCCTGGTTCGCTACATGATCATGGCGAACCTCATGCTGCTCATGCTCACCCTGCCGATCAAGATGATCCTCCGCTGGACGTTCAATCTGAAGTACATCATCAGCATGCCGGAGATCTCGCTGAACTTCTGAAAGCCGGCTGGCTGTGCTGGTCGCGCCAGCCGGCCTCGCGTTCACTCCCCCAGCCCGCTGCCGTCACTCGCACCGAAGTCACAACCGCAATGCCAGCAACCGAACAGACTTGGCGGAATCTCAAACTCCTGCACGTGGTGTTCGCCGTGTCGGCCGTGGCGCTGCTGCTGGCCACGGTGGCCCTGCTGACGGCCGACCACAATCGGCCCTGGAAGAAGTACGCCCGGGAGTTTCGCGCGCTCGAGACCTGGACCGCCCAGGCCCGGATCGATGAGCAGGAGTCGAAGGCCTACGAGACCCGTCGTGCGGAACTCGAGGCGGGGCTGGCGGAGGCCCGGCGGGAGCCGTTGGATGCCGCGGTCGCGAAGGAGTTTCTGGCCGAGGTTCGCACGGTCAGCGAGGATGCCCAGGCCGCCGATCTCGCCCAAAACGACCTCGATCAACTCGCCACCCAGCAGGATGCGGACGAGCGGCTGGTGCTGCGGGGCGATCTCCTGGCCCGTCTCCGTGACATTGCCAAGCGGACCAAGTTTCGCGAGGACAACCTCGCCGGCGCCCTGAAGCTTCGCCGCGCCGAGCTCGACAAGAACCGGGCCGACTACGAGCTCGCCGTCTCGGACGAGGCGCCGGCCGAGCGGCAGGCGGCCCTGCTCGCCCTGGCCGACGCCAAGCGGGCCGAGGTGAACTCGGCCAACCTCGCCTTTCAGGACGCCAACACCCATCGCAAGAAGCTCGAGTCGCTGCTGGCACGGCTGACCGGCGCCGAGGACGAGGCAGCCAAGGCCGTCGCCGATCACCGCGCCAAGCTCGCCCAGCTCCAGAAGACGCTCGCTCAGCGAGAGCCGACCGCCGGCAAGAGTGTGCTCGAGATGCCGGTGCTCGACGCCTTCAACGGCCCGCTTCGGGTCGACCAGGTCTGGCTGCCGCAGCTCACCCTCAACAACAACTTCCGCGACGTCGCCCGCTTCGACCGCTGCACGACGTGCCACCGCGGCATGGACAAGTCGATGCCGGGAGCTCCGCTCGAGCCTGGGTACCCGCAGGCCGAGACGCTGACCGTGGAGGTGTCCACGCCGGCCGCCAAGCCGGCGGGCGACGAGGCCGAGGCGCTCGAGACCGCCTATGGGCTGCGGCTGGCCGCTCGTGGCCTGTTCAACGCCGACGATCCGACGGTCAGCGTGGTGGTGCCCGGCTCGCCCGCCGCGGAGGCAGGGCTTCAGGTGGGCGACGTGATCGAGGCGGTCAACGGCGGACGGGCACTCGCGCGAAACGTCGCGGTGACGTCGCTTCTCGAGGCGCCCGCCTGGGGCAAGCCGCTCGCGGTGACCGTGCGGCGGGGGGTTCCGCAGCCCTACTCGACGCACCCGCGGCTCGACCTGTTCGTGGGCGACTCGAGCCCGCACCCCATGAAGAACTTCGGGTGCACCGTCTGCCATCAGGGGCAGGGGAGCGCCACCAGCTTCAAGTGGGCCTCGCACACTCCGAACACGCCCAAGCAGGCGCACGAGTGGCACGATGAGCACGGTTGGTTCAACAACCACCACTGGATCTTCCCGATGCTGCCGCAGCGGTTCGAGCAGTCGAGCTGCCTGAAGTGCCATCACCAGGTGGTCGACCTCGAGCCGAGCGAGAAGTTCCCGGAGCCGCCGGCGCCGCAGCTCGTGGAGGGCTATCACCTGATCCGCCAGTACGGCTGCTACGGCTGCCACGAGATCAACGGGTGGGCGGGACCCGACAAGCGGATCGGCCCGGACATGCGGGTCGAGCCGACGTATCACGAGGCCGCCGAGGCGCTGGCCTCCGATCCGGCCCTGAAGGAGATGGGAGACTCGTTCATCCGCTGGGTGAGCGACGTGCGGTCGGGCCCCGACAGTCATGACTCGCGCGTCCGCCTTCGCGATGCGATCGAGCGGGATGCGGCCGCGGGCGTCGAC
>JBIIMU010000439.1:0-2884 GCA_044337845.1 Pirellulales bacterium
CCCGCGTCGGCCACGCTGCCCGCGCTGCCGGCGCCGGAGCCGCCGCAGCCCAACCGCCTCCGCGACCTGCTCGACTCCGCCTCGAATCCCCCGCAGCTCGAGCCGCCACGGGATCCGTCCGGCGTGATCTTCCGCCGCGACGACGACACGCTCCCCGAGCCCCCGCTCGCCCCGGAGCCGCCGACCGCCACCGCAGCCCCGTAGGCCACGCCTCTCCGTAAGCGGTACGACCCGCCCTCTGGAAGCGTAACCGCGTAAGCGGTACGACCGGCACCCTCACGGCGGTCCGCATCGCTCACGCGATTGCGGCTTCCTGAGCCGCGGGCAGCGCGGCTCAGAGCCGCACGCGGCCCGCGAGCACGGCCTCGAGAAACTCCCGGTTGCCGGTGAGCAGCGTCGGCTCGGCGAGCATCTCCTCGAGCGACATCCAGAGGATCTCGTGCACCTCCACGGGATGCGGCACGAGCTCGCCCTCCGCGAGCGTGACGGTCCACCACGACAGCGCCGTGCCCCACGCGGTGACGCTGCGATGCACGCAGGCCGCCGGCTCCACCACGGCCTCGAGCTCCTCGCGGCACTCGCGGATCACCGCCTCGTGCTCCGCCTCGCCCGGCTCCACGTGCCCGCCCGGAAAGCACACCCGGCCCCCGGCCGCCACGGTGAGGCCGCGGCGGATGGCGAGAAAACGTCCGCCGCGCGAGGCCACCGCCACCACGCCGTGCTTCACGGGCCGCCCCGCCGAAAGGTCTTGCTGCATCGCACGCTCCCGCCGCGCTGGACCCCGCGGCACGCCGGCCGTGGCGACCCGCGCCATCGCCCGCCCGCACGGCCATGCATACGGTAGACTACCCGTCCCGGGCGACACCCCCAGCCGGCATCAGTGCGGCGGCGTCCGGGACAGCCCCACCGGAGAGTCTCGCGTTCCATGGATTCCGCCCCGCGACCGAAGGGTCCCTCCAGCTTTCCCCCGCCGTTCGGTCGTCCGCTCGGCCTGCCGATGGCGATCCTCCTGATCCTCGCGGCCGTGGCGCTCGCGAGCGTGCTCACCGGCACCGCCGCGACGGGCGGCGACGCGATCTCCTACGACGAGTTCGTGAAGCAGGTGAAGGAGGGCAACGTCACCAAGGTGGTGCTCTCCGGCGACCACCTCGAGGGGGAGTTTGCCAAGGAGCTCGCCGCCGAGGCCCCGGGCCGAAAGCCGCGCAAGACCTTCGCGCTCGACCTCAACCCCTACCTCCGTGAGGGGTTCGACAAGCTGATGCAGGAGCACGACGAGATCCGGAAGGTCACCCGCACGCCCACCGACGGCACCGGCTTCCTGATGGGCCTCTACATGCTCGTGCCGCTCCTGCTGATGGCGGGCTTCTGGATGACGCTCCGCCGCGCCCGTGATCCCCTGGGCAACACCGGCTTCCTCGGCGGCTTCTCCAAGTCGCCGGCCAAGCGCTATGACGCCAAGGACAAGCAGGTGACCTTCGCCGACGTGGCCGGCCTCGAGCAGGTGAAGGCCGACCTCCAGGAGATCGTGGAGTTTCTCAAGGACCCGCAGAAGTTTCAGCGGCTCGGCGGCCGCGTGCCCAAGGGTGTGCTGCTGATGGGCCCGCCGGGCACCGGCAAGACGCTCCTCGCCCGGGCCGTGGCCGGCGAGGCGGGCGTGCCCTTCTTCTCGATCTCGGGCAGCGAGTTCATCCAGATGTTCGTGGGCGTGGGTGCGTCGCGAGTCCGCGACATGTTCAAGACCGCCAAAGACGCCGCGCCCGCGATCCTCTTCATCGACGAGATCGACGCCGTGGGCCGAGTTCGCGGCGCGGGCCTCGGCGGCGGCCACGACGAGCGGGAGCAGACGCTCAACCAGATCCTCTCGGAGATGGACGGCTTCAGCCCGTCGGAGAGCGTGATCGTGCTCGCGGCGACCAACCGGCCCGACGTGCTCGACCCCGCCCTGCTCCGCCCGGGCCGCTTCGACCGCCACGTGACCGTGGACCGCCCCAACCAGAAGGCCCGCCTGGCCCTCTTCAAGGTGCACACGCGCAACGTGCCGCTCGCCTCCGACGTCGATCTCGATCGGCTCGCCAGCGGCACCGTCGGCCTCACCGGGGCCGACATCAGGAACCTCGTCAACGAGGCCGCCCTCTGGGCCACGCGGCACGACAAGAACGCCGTCGACTCCTCCGACTTCGACTACGCCCGCGACAAGGTGCTGATGGGCCCGAAGCGGGAGGAGGTGCTCACCGGCCGCGAGAAGAAGATGACCGCCTACCACGAGGCCGGCCACGCGCTGGGCGCCTGGCTCTTGCCCGGCGTGGACAAGCTCCACAAGGTGACGATCATCCCCCGCGGCCGGGCGCTGGGCGTGACGCAGCTCGTGCCGGAGGAAGACCGGATGAACATCGGCGAGTCGGCGCTGATGAACCGGCTCGTGCTCGGGCTGGCGGGCCGGGCCGCCGAGAAGATCGTGTTTGGCGAATACACGGCCGGCGCCGAAAACGACCTGCAAAACGCCACGCGGATCGCCCGCAAGATGGTGGCCACCTGGGGCATGAGCGAGCGGGTGGGGCCGGTGTCGTGCTCGACCTCGAACGAGCATCCCTTCCTGGGCCGCGACGTGTATGAGCACCGCGAGTTCAGCGAGCGGACGGCGCAGATCATCGACGAGGAGGTGGCGCGGATCTTGAACGAGGCCGCCGAGCGGGCCGTGAGGCTCCTCTCCGACAACCGCGACAAGCTCGACCGCCTCGCCGGCGCGCTCGAGACCCGCGAGATGCTCGACGACACCGAGGTGGAGGAGATCATCGGCCCGGCGGTGCCGCGGCGGGCCGGCGAGTCGATGCCGAGCCCCGGCCCGACGGCCGGCCACGCCGCCCGCGATTACCACCCCCCCCGA
>JBIIMU010000440.1:0-2881 GCA_044337845.1 Pirellulales bacterium
GCTGACGGGCGGCACCATGGCGCTCCGCGGCCACACGCAGGCCGCCAACGCGATCTCGGTGGCGGCCGGCGGCACGACCACGCTGGCCACGACGCTCACCGGGTCGACGGGCCTCACCAAGTCGGGGGGCGGCCTGCTCGCGCTGGCCGGCACCGGCACCGGGCTCACCGGCGGTGTCGCCGTGCAGGCGGGCATGCTCACGATCGGGGCCGGCGGCACGACCGGCTCGCTCGCCGCCGCCGGCGCCGTGTCCGTGGCGACCGGGGGAACGCTCGGCTTCAACCGCACCGACGGATACGGAGGAGCCTTCACGACCGCGATCACCGGTTCCGGAGGCGTGCGGGTCCTCTCGGGCTCGCTCGCGTTTTCCGGATCGCAGGCCTACACCGGCGCGACCGTCGTCGCCGGCGGCACGCTCTCGTCGGCGTCGGCCCTGCAGGCCACGTCGTCGCTCCGCGTCGACGGGGGCGCGCTCTGGGCCCAGTCGTTCAACCCGGCCGCCCCGCTCGCGATCGCGGCGTCGGGGTCGGCGGCGATCAGCGGCACGGGGCTCTCGCTCGCCGCCGTCACGAATGACGCCTCGTCCGGACGGGGGCTGAGCTTCACCGCCGCCTCGGGCACGATCGCGCTGGCGGGTCTCACGGGGTCGGGTAGCACGCGGTTCGCGAGCCATGCGTCGATCGGCACGCTGAGCGGGAGCGGGCGCCTGCACGCCGGTGCGACCCTGACGGTGCAGACCGGAACCTTCGCCGGCACGCTCACGGGTTCCGCGGGCGGCGTGGTCAAGTCGGGGGCCGGGCGGCTCGTGCTCTCGGGCTCGACCGGCCTCGTGGCCACCACCGGCGTCCGGCAGGGGACGCTCGTGCTCGCCCACCCCGCCGCCCTGCACCGCAGCTCGGTGACGGTGCTCGCGGGCGGCACGCTCACGCTCGCCCCGCGGCTCGCGACCGCCGTCGGCGGCCTCGCGCCGAACGCCGGCGGGCTCACCGACGTGGGCACCGGGATGCTCACCGTCGCCGGGGGGCTCGCCGCGTCCGACCTCGTGACGGCCATCGCCGCCGGACGGGCCGACGGCTCGTGGACGGGCACCGCCGGCATCACGTCGACCGCCGCCGCGGCCCAGGCGGCGACGAGGGGCGTCGGCTGGCTCGCCAACGGCGACGGCTCGCTGCTCGTCGCCTACGCCGCGCCCGGGGACACGAATCTCGACTGGTCGATCGACATCCTCGATGCGGCCAACGTGTTTTCCGCCGGGCTCTTCGACACCGCCCTTCCGGCGACGTGGGAGGAAGGCGACAGCACCTACGACGGGATCGTGGACATCCTCGACGTGTCGGAACTGCTCGCCACCGGGCTGTTCGACGCGGGCGGCTACAACGACGCGCCGGCCGGCATGGTCGCCGTGCCCGAGCCGGTCACCGGGCCACTGGCCGTCGTGGCCATGGCGCTGGCGAACTGCTGGTCGGCTCGGCGACGCGTCCGGACGGCGTAGTCCTGCGGGCCGAACGGCACCGCGGGAGCGGCACGGGGGTCCGCAATCGCTTACGCGATTGCGGCTTCCTGGGGCAGCGACGGCGACGCAACCAGATGGCGTAGCCGAGCAGGCCTCAACTCCGGCGTCGGGCTCGTTCGACCATGAACGCCACGCTCTCGTTCATGCCCGTCGGGGCGAGCACGATCTGGGGATGGGCTACGGCGAACACCCGGAACACCTCGTCGCAGAATCCCTGCCCCACGAGCTCGACGCCCGTGAAGTCCACCGTGACATGGCGGAAGGGCTCGAGTCCAACGGTCACCCGCCGAGCTTCAGAACGCGAGAGGAGCCGCGCGCCGAAGCCGGCGAGCCGCACGGTGGTGCGAGTCCGGTCGAAGGCCAAGGTGTCGGGATCGGTCCACCGCTGAAACACGTCCGCAAGCACGGCCACGTGTCCCGGCACGAACGTCAGCGCGACCCGCGTGCCAGACCGCGGCTCCGGCTCCAGGTGGATCGCCGTGTCATTCGCGCCGTTGTCGATGTGCCAGACCACTCTGCCGGATGCCAGCAGGTAGCGGTTGGCGGCTTTCGACGCGAAGAAGATTCCCTCGCCAGTGTGTCGATCTGGCAGCGTGGTAAAGCGACCCTTCTCGAGAATGAACACCGCTTCGACATCATCCGGCAGGCCCTGCGACTCACGAACGGAGCGGAACACGCCAATGCCGTCGTCCACGATCTCGATGACGACCCCGGCCGCCGATGAGGCGACAGTCACGCACACGATGTGGCCGCGGCTGTGATCGATGGCGTTATTCACCATCTCGGTGAACGTGTAGCCCACGGTGTCGAGCTCCCTGTCCGACAGTCCGAAGTCGGCGAGCGTGGGTCGAACGTCTCTCCACAGCCGGTCTTCTTCGAGCCCGTGAAGCGGTTGCTCCCACCGCGTCGTGGGAAGCACATAGCGAGCACCCCGCCCGGCGCCCTCTCGCACCAATCGGCCGTCGGCCACGAGCCGACGCAGTCGCCGCTGCGCCGTTGCCCGCGACACACCAAGCAGGCTCATCGCCTCGTCCGTGGAAATCGCCCCCAGCGCCCTGGCGTGCGATACGAGCGAATCCAGGTTGTCAGGTGCCATGACCGATTTTGACCCATTTCTGGAAAAATCAATCAACCGAGCGTAGACTGCGAAAGCACTTGGTTCAAATCACACTCGGCCATGCTGCGACTCGCACGATTGCGGGTCCCTCGAGCACGGACTCAGCGAGGGGCTGCCCGTGCCCCGGGAGCCGGCGTATGACGCCAAGCGCAGCCAGGATGGCGAAGCGCCGGCGGCATCCGAGCGAGCGGCGGGCAGGATGCCCGACGCGAGCGCCCGGCGACGGGGCACGGGCAGCCCCGAGCCGGCCG
>JBIIMU010000441.1:0-2880 GCA_044337845.1 Pirellulales bacterium
TGAACAGGGCCAGGAAGGCCATGCTGAGGGTGGCACTGTAGAGCACCATGCAGCATCCTAGCTGCCACCATCCGGTAGGCCGTCAACTGCATGAAGGCAAGACCAGAGAGGATGACGAGGGCCAGAAAGAATGCCGGGGGTTGCGTTACGAGCGCCTCGGGAACGGCCCGACCGGTTTGCCCCATGACCTGAAAGCAGATCGCCAGGAGCAGGTCGAAGCCGAACAGCATGGAAAGAAACCAGGCCGGCCCACTGTTCCACGACCAGCCAAGCCAATACGAAAGAGCGTCCTCCTCGGCTCCTGTCCGGAGAAAAGCCGGGTAGTACGCGACGGGCATGATGACGGCGAGCGAGAGCACGAACGGAATGCCAAGTCTCCGCCAGCGGTCTATCAGGAAAGCAGCGGGTCCATTCTTGGTGAGGCTCTGCCACGCGAAGAGCCCGGAGATGAAGAACATCAACGCCATGAAAAAGTTGTTGAGAAGCACCGGAGGCAGGTCGAACACCTGGCTCGGCACCGGGTCAATGACGGGTGCCGTGGAGTGAACGTAATCCGTGGGATTGAAGATGCCCCAAGTCGGATAGGCCAGGATGGCGTGCAGCAACACGACCAAGACGGTGACCGTAGCCCTGAGATAATCCAGGGCGTAGCTCCGGGGGCGCGGCGGCGTCGGACCAGCAGGTGGTTTCACCATGGGATTGGTCAGGGAGAGAAGCGGGCGGTCACATGAGTTGAGCAACTTTCGGGCTTGCTCGATCCCGGGGCCGCAGATTGAGGGCTCTGAGGCTGGGAAAGCTGAAGTACCCCGCAGGCGGCCGCACCGGACAGCACCGAGTCGCACGAAACGAGAGAACCCGTGGCTACCAATCGGGTGAGCGTGGGTTCGTCGGAAGTTACGCCGTTTCTCAAAACGGCTCCGCGGCAGGACGCCGCGCAAAAAACAGGCCGCCCTGGCCATGGATGGCAGGGCGGCCGTGACCGCGGCAGGAGGCCGCGCAAAAAACAGGCCGCCCTGGCCATGGATGGCAGGGCGGCCGTGAAATGGCGGGGGTAGGATTCGAACCTACGACCTCGAGGTTATGAGCCTCGCGAGCTACCGGGCTGCTCCACCCCGCGACGGGTGAATCGAGCGGCGATCAGGCCAGGAACTGGCGTGTTCGCCGCCGCGACTTCCTCCAATAATAGCGTCTGCCGGCCGGAAATGAAGGCCGGCGTCGAAAGCCCCGAAGTTTCCGGGCCCAGTTCCCGGATCGGCAGTCGCAGGGATGCAGCCGCCCCCACCATCGCCGCGCCGCGTGCCCCCCGCCGCCGAAGGCCGCTCGACGCTCGTCGGCGGGCTTCCCTGGAGCGACTCGGCCGCGGCCGATCCCGGTGCTGACCTGCCGATCGTGATTCCGATCGACACGGGCCGGGGAACGCGGATCGTGCGGCCGAGCCCGCTCCGGGCAGGACTCCGATTCCTGGCCACGCGGATCGACGACCTGGTGCGGCGGAGCCCGCCCTTCACGGTGAGCCTGTCGTTCCACGTGCTCGTGTTCCTCGCGCTCGCGCTTTTCGTGGTGCGGTCCGAATCACGGAAGCGGCTGGCCCTGGAACTCGCGTTCGGCGTCGATGCCCCCGCGCCGCCGACGGCGGAGGTGTCGATCGCCCCCGCCGGGCCGCCGGTGGACGTGCCGCAGCCGGTGGCCGTGGTCGCGCCCGAGCCCGTCGTGCCCGATCCGGTCGTGTCGCCGCCCGAGGTCGTCGATGCCCAGGCCCCCGGCCCCGAGGCCGCCGAGCCGGCGCCGCCGTCGGTGCGGGCGCTGCTCAGCGGTCGCGAGGCGGGGCGTCGCGACGCGCTCGTGCTCGCGGCGGGGGGCAGCGGCGAGACGGAGGCGGCCGTCGGCAAGGCGCTCGCCTGGCTGGCCAAGTGCCAGGGCAAGGATGGCTTCTGGAGCCTGCGGGGCGTGTATGCCGATCCCGCGAACCAGGAGAACCGGCTCGCCGCCACCGCGATGGCCCTGCTCGCCTTCCAGGGCGCCGGGCACACACCGACCTCGGGCAGCCATCGCGCCGTGGTGGCCAAGGCCTGGAAGGCGCTCGCCGCCCGGCAGCTCGACGACGGCTGCTTCGAGGTGCCCCCCGACGTGCCGCACCTCCACCGGATGTATTCGCACGCGCAGGCGACGATCGCCGCGTGCGAACTCGCCGGCATGACGGACGACGAGGCGCACCGGGCCGTGGCCCGCACCGCCGTCGCCTACGCCGTGGCCGCGCAGGGGCCCAACGGCGGCTGGCGGTACGGACCGGGGGAGCCCGGCGACATGTCGGTGACGGGCTGGTACGTGATGGCGCTCAAGAGCGGCGAGATGGCAGGGATCGAGGTGCCGGCCGAGACGTTTCGCGGGATCGAGTCGTTTCTCGACACCGTGGCGATCGACGGCGGATCCCGCTACGGCTACATGCGGTACGTGCGGGACAGGCCACCGGCCGACGACACGTCGGCGGTGTCGGCCGAGGGGCTTCTCGCGCGGCAGTTTCTCGGCTGGCGACGCGACGACGAACGGCTCGCGGCCGGCGTGCGGCGGCTGCTCGACGACAACCTCCCGAAGCTGCGGGCGTGGGGGGCGAAGGACGGCAGCTACGACGAGAAGGACGTGTATGCCTGGTACTACATCACGCAGGTGGTGCATCACGTCGGCGGGGAGCCGTGGCGCCGGTGGAACGCCGCGATGCGGGAGGTGCTGCCGCGGACGCAGGTCCGCGACGGCCGGGAAGCCGGCTCGTGGGATCCGGCCCTCGACCGCTGGGGCAGCGCGGGCGGGCGGCTGTTCGAGACCTGTTTCTGCACGTGGATGCTGGAGGTGTATTACCGGCACCTGCCGCTCTACGGCGCCGAG
>JBIIMU010000507.1:0-2875 GCA_044337845.1 Pirellulales bacterium
GCGGTGCCGTGAGCGTGGCCACCGGCGGTGCGCTCGGGCCCGGCAACAGCATCGAGTCGCTTTCCACGGGCACAGCGACATTCGCTGCAGGAGCCAGCTTCGCCTACGAGGTCGATTCGTCAGACCCACTCTCGCTCGGCAGTGCGGCCGACCTGCTCGTCGTCAGCGGCAATCTCAACCTCGATACGGGCAACGGCACCATTCTCACGGTTGCGGACCTTGCCGGGTCGCCCAATGCCTTCGTCGACAACACGACCATCTTCGCGCTGATCAACTATTCGGGCACGTGGAACGGTGGCCTGTTCACTTATGGCGGCGCGCCGCTGGCCGACGGCGGCACGTTCACGGTGGGGGGGCAGCAGTTTTTGATCGATTATGACCGCACGTCATCCGCCGGACTCGCCAACTTCACGGGCGACTATCTACCCAGCAGCAGCTTTGTGACGATCACCGCTGTCCCTGAGCCCGCCACCTACGCCATGGCCCTCGCCGGTCTGGCCTGCGGCGGGTACTCGCTGTTTCGCCGTCGCAAGCGGGCCTGACATAGCGAAGCCAATCGGAATCCAACGCGAGGGGAGCAGGTCGCCATGACTGGCCTGCTCTCCTTTGTGTTGTAACGCCAGCCTCACTCAGTCCGCACCACCCGCCTGACTCGCCCGCCACTCACGCCTTCCGACCGCGAAGACGCATCCGCCCGATCCGCAGAAAGGCACCGACCGGAAGCCCACTGCCTGAGTTGCTCGATCTTGTCGCCCGCAGTGACAGCCACGGGGACGACGTTCTGGGCAGCCTGAACGAGTGGTGCGTCCGAGAGCGACGCCAGCCGACAGCGCGACTTGATCTCAGCCCCGGTCCAGTTGGTGTTACCGGGCCTCAGCAGCTCACGGTCGGCATGGAACGCTCGGGCCGCCGTCGTTTGCTGTTCCGGCGCGAGTGCATTACGAACGCCCAGCCACGTGAACGAGAGTTTCACTGCCGCCATCGTGGTGCGGAGTCTTTGGGCGGCGGAGCGTTGCCGATGCGTGACGGGCTGCTGAGACTGAAGCGGATCGGCGAGTTCGTCGAGCGGTCGCTCATGCTCGTGACCGCCCTGTCGCCGGTGATTGGCTACGATAAGGCATCGAAGATCGCACACGTCGCGACGGCCTGACCGAACTCCATTCCGCCCGGAATCCCCATGAACGCACCGCAGACCACCAAGCGCGGCGCCGACCTCCTCCAGGATCCGTTCCTGAACAAGTCGACGGCCTTCACCGAGGCCGAGCGGCAGGCTTTCGGGATCGTCGGGCTCGTCCCCGACGTGACCGAGACCGAGGACCTCCAGCTCCAGCGGGTGATGCTGCAGCTCGGGCACAAGACCACCGACATCGAGCGGTACGTCTACCTGATGAACCTGCTCGACCACAACGAGACGCTCTTCTACCGGACGATCATGTCCGATCCGGCCCGCTTCCTGCCGATCGTCTACGACCCGACGATCGGCGAGGCGTGCCTCAAGTTCGGGCACATGTTCCGCGGGCCGCGCGGCATGTACCTCTCGATTCGCCGGCGCGGCAAGATCAAGGACGTCCTGCGGAACTGGCCGCAGAAGGACGTGCGGTTCATCTGCGTGACCGACGGCGGGCGCATCCTCGGGCTCGGCGACCTCGGGGCCAACGGCATGGGCATCCCCATCGGGAAGCTGCAGCTCTACACCGCGACGGCCGGCGTGCCGCCGCAGTTTTTGCTGCCGATGGTCCTCGACGCGGGGACGAACAACGAGCAGCTGTTGCACGACCCGCTGTACCTCGGGCTGCGTCAGCCGCGGCCGTCGACCGCCGACCTCTTCTCGTTCGTCGACGAGTTCATGGAGGCGGTGCAGGAGGTCTTCCCGAAGTGCTGCGTTCACTTCGAGGACTGGACCGGGGCCGACGCGGTGCACCTCCTCGAGCGCTACCGCGACACGTACCGCGTCTACAACGACGACGTGCAGGGCACCGCGGGCATCACGCTCGCAGGCATGATCAACGCGACGCGGGTCAAAGGCACGCAGCTCAAGGACGAGAAGTACCTGTTCCTCGGGGCGGGCTCGGCGGGCATCGGCCTGGCGAACCTGCTGTGCTCGGCCCTCGTCGAACAGGGCATGACGCTGGCCGACGCGCGTTCGCGGATCCACATGTTCGACGTGAACGGCCTGCTCGAGGCGTCGCGAATCGACCTCGTCGACTTCCAGCGGCCGTACGCCCATCCGCACGCCCCGACCCGCGACTTCGTCGCCGCGATCAAGGACCTCAAGCCGACCACCATCATCGGCGTGAGCACGATCGGCGGGGCGTTCAACCGTGCCGTCATCGAGGCGATGGCGGCGGTGAACGAGCGACCGGTGATCCTGGCCCTCTCGAACCCGACTTCCTGCGCCGAGTGCACCCCGGAGCAGGCCTACACCTGGTCGAAGGGAAAGGCGCTCTACGCGGCGGGCGTCCCGTTCTCGCCGGTGCAGCTGAACGGCGTCACCTACCTGCCCGGGCAGGCGAATAACTTCTACATCTATCCCGCGATCGGCATGGCGGTGTACGCGACCGAGGCGACGCGGATCACCGACAAGCTGTTCATCGAGGCCGCGAAGGCCGTCGCCGACCAGGTGCCGGCCGACCTGCTCAAGCAGGGCCTGCTCTATCCGCTGCAGTCGAACATCCTCGAGACCGAGATCAAGACGGCGGCCCACGTGGCGGGGGTGATCTTCGACGAGGGATACGCGGGCATCGCGCGGCCGGCCGACCTCGAGGCGTTCATCCGCTCGCATGTCTACCGGCCGATCTATCCGACGCTCTCGTAATCACGTCGCGCCCGCGTACGAAACGACGGAACCCGGCCACCACTCGGGCGAGCGAGGGTT
>JBIIMU010000442.1:0-2872 GCA_044337845.1 Pirellulales bacterium
CTCACCGTGTTCGCGATCGCCTCACGGTCCTGGTGAGCTCGCGGGCTTTGTTGCGCCAGGGCGCGGCGGCCCGGATTCCAGGGGCCGGCGGGGCGGTGCTAGGATTGGATCATGCGTCCTCGGCCACTCACGCAGGGGGTTTGGCGTGCGGCGGCGGTGCTCGCCGCCGGCTGGGTGGTTGCGTGCGCCGCCGGCGAGCCGGCGATCGACTTCAACCGCGACGTCCGGCCGATCCTCGCCGAGAACTGTCTCTACTGCCACGGGCAGGACCCGGCGAAACGGGAGGCCGACCTGCGTCTCGACGACCGCGACGCGGCCGTCGCCGCCCGGGCCATCGTGCCGGGGGAGCCGGGGGCGAGTTCGCTCCTCGAGCGGATCCACTCGACCGATCCCGACGTCGTGATGCCGCCCCCCGAGTCCAACCGCCGGCTCACCGACGCGCAGAAGGCGACGCTCGCCCGCTGGATCCGTGACGGCGCCGCCTACGAGCCCCACTGGGCGTTCGTCCCGCCGGTGCGGCCGACGCCGCCGTCGGTCCGGCAGGCCCGCTGGCCCCGCAACGAGATCGACCGGTTCGTGCTCGCGAACCTGGAGGCGGCGGGGCTCGAGCCGTCGCCGGAAGCCGACCGCACGACGCTGCTCCGCCGCCTGCACGCCGATCTGGTCGGCATCCCGCCCACGCCCGACGAGATCGACGCCTTCGTTGCCGACGAGTCGCCCGACGCCTACGAGCGGGCCGTCGACCGGCTCCTGGCCAGCCCGCACTACGGGGAGCGGATGGCGCTGCCATGGCTCGACGCCGCCCGCTACGCCGACTCCAACGGCTTTCAGCAGGACGGTGACACGTGGCAGTGGATCTGGCGCGACTGGGTGGTGAAGGCCCTCAACGACGACCTGCCGTTCGACCGATTCTCGATCGAGCAGCTCGCGGGCGACCTGCTGCCGGACGCCACGGCCGACCAGAAGATCGCCAGCGGCTTCAACCGCAACCACCTGCTCAACGGCGAGGGAGGCGCGATCCCGGAGGAACAGCGATTCAACAACCTGTTCGATCGCGTCGACACCACCTGCACGACGTGGCTCGCCATCACGATGGCCTGCTGCCAGTGCCACGACCACAAGTACGACCCGTTCACGCGGCACGACTACTACGCCCTGCTCGACGCCTTCAACCGCGTGCCCGAGTCCGGCATGCCGACCCGGTACTCGGCGCGGATTCGCGTGGCCCCGCCGGTGCTCGAACTTCCGAGCGCCGCCGATGCCAAGCGGCTCGCCGAACTGGAGCTCGCGATGAAGGCCGGCGCCAAGGAGTCGCAGGCGGTGATCGACGCCGCCTACGCCGCCTGGCGACGGGGCTTGGAGGCCGACGGGGAGCCGGCCGATGGCGAGGGCCTGCCGCGGGATCTCACGCCGCTGCTCCGCAAGCCCGAGCAGGACCGCACCGCCGACGAGAAGAAGCAGATCGAGCAGAAGATGCGGCAGTTCTTCGACGGCCGCGTGAAGGCGGCCGTCATCAAGGACCTCCCGCAGGTGAAGGCCCACGAGGCGGCGCGGGCCGCCTACGACGACTTCAAGGGCGACCGGATCCCCCGCGTGATGGTGATGAGCGATGCCCAGCCCCGGCAGACGCGGCTGCTCGATCGCGGCGACTACCTCTCGCCCCAGGGCGACCCGATCGCCTTCGCGACGCCCGCCACCCTGCCGCCCCTGCCGGCGGATCTGCCGCGAAACCGTCTCGGCCTCGCCCGCTGGCTGTTCCTCCCCGAGCATCCGCTCACGGCCCGCGTGCAGGCCAACCGCATGTGGCAGCACTTCTTCGGCGTCGGGATCGTGAAGACGGCGGAAGACCTCGGCGTGCAGAGCGAATACCCGATCCACGGGCCGCTGCTCGACTGGCTGGCGGTGGAGTTTCGCGAGCGGGGCTGGAGCCAGAAGGCGATGCATCGGCTGCTCGTGACGACCGCCACCTACCGGCAGGCGAGCCGCGTCACGGCGGAGCATCTGGCGAAGGACCCCGAGAACCGCCTCCATGGGCGGGCGGCGCGGTTTCGCATGCCGGCGCTGGTGCTCCGCGACGTGGCCCTCTCGGCCGCGGGCCTGCTCGACACGCGGATCGGCGGCCCGCCGGTGTATCCGTATCAGCCTGACGCGATCTGGGAGTCGCTGGCGATCACCAAGGAGCGCGACTTCACCTATCCCGCGTCCCGCGGCCGCGACCTCTATCGCCGCAGCCTCTACACCTTCTGGCGACGGACCGTGAGCCCGGCCAACATGTTCGACGCCGCCAACCGGCAGACCTGTACGGTTGTGGCGGGCCGCACCTGCACGCCGCTGCACGCGCTCGTGACGCTCAACGACCCCACCTGGATCGAGGCGGCCCGGGTGCTCGCCGAGGCGAGCCTGAAGGCGGCGGCGGATCGCGACGGCCGGATGACGCACGCCTTCCGCCGCGTGCTCGGCCGCCCGCCCACGGGCGGCGACCTCGCGGCCCTGCGGCTGATCCACGAGGGCCAGCGGTCGGCCTGCCGCGCCGATCCTGCCGCGGCCGAGAAGCTGCTCGCGGTCGGCGAGTCGCCCCGCGACCCCGCCCTCGACCCGGTGGAGCACGCCGCCCTCGCGGCCGTGTGCCTCGGCATCCTCAACCTCGACGAGGCGTTGACCCGTGAGTGACCGCCTTTCAACCGACGTCGCGGCACATGCCGCCCGTGCCACCCGCCGCCAGCTGCTCGGCGCCGCCGCCCTCGGCGCCGGGCCGGTGGCCCTCGCCTCGCTGCTCGCGCGACCGGCACGAGCCGCCGTGCCCGCCACCGCCGGCGGCCTGCCGGGGCTGCCGCACCACGCTCCCCGGGCGCGACGGATCGTGATGCTCTGG
>JBIIMU010000443.1:0-2863 GCA_044337845.1 Pirellulales bacterium
GCCCGCCAAACCCCCTGCGTGACTGGCCGAGGACGCATGATCCAATCCTAGCACCGCCCCGCCGGCCCCTGGAATCCGGGCCGCCGCGCCCTGGCGCAACAAAGCCCGCGAGCTCACCAGGACCGTGAGGCGATCGCGAACACGGTGAGTGGCTGCCGTTGGCCGCGGTGCTCGGGCGGCCATGCGCCGCGGCGACGAGGGGTGTTTTCGGCCGCGCGACGGCCGGAGGTCGAATCCGTATGCCGGATCGGTGGTTGGCACGCTGGTTGCACAAGACTCCGGGGGCGGTCTCTGAGAGGCCCCGCCGCACCTGCGAGGAGCCGTGCCATGATCCCCGGTCGGATCCCCGTTCGCTGGCTGGCCTGTGCCGTGGCCCTGGCCGCGGGGCAGGCCTGCGGCGTCACGATCGACTTCGCGACCGTCGGCAGTCCGGGCAACGCCCCGAATCCCGTGAACGGCTGGGGGGCGGTGCCGAGCATCTTTCAGATCTCGATACTCGAGACGACCAACGCTCAGTACGTGGCGTTTCTCAACGCGGTCGATCCCGCGGGAACGAATCCCAACGGCGTCTACGACGCGCGGATGGGGTCGGATGCCCAGGGCGGGATCGCGTTCAACGCCGGGGCGGCCGGCGGCGGAAAGTACGCCGTCAAGTCCGGGACGAATCCCAATGGCGTTGCCTATCCGAACGTGCCGGTGGTGTTCACGACCTGGTTCTCCGCCGCCCGATTCGCCAACTGGCTCGGCAACGGGCAGCCGCTGTCGGCGGCATCGATGGAGAACGGCACCTACACGCTGGCGAACCGCACGTCGGGCACCATGCCGCTGCGGAATCCGGGAAGCGGCACGCAGATCGCCTTGCCCAGCCGCGATGAGTGGTACAAGGCCGCCGCCTACGCGCCGGATGCCGCTGGGTACGTGCCGATCAGCGGCACCAACACGATCACGCAGACGTCGCTGCGTGGCGCCGCGAACTTCGGCGGCGGTGCCACGCCCACCTTCGCGCCGCTCGCGGTGGGGTCGTACGCCAACTCCCGCTCGCCCTTCGGTCTGTTCGACGTGCTCGGCAACGTGACTGAATACACCGACACGCCCGGGACGATCGACTTCGACACCGGCCGCCCGCAGGTCTTCTCCGGAAGCTGGGCGACGAGCATCGGCGACATCGACAGCTTCCACAGGCTGCCCGGTGTCTTCCGGAGCACGACCACCGCGACGAGCGAGGTGGGCTTTCGAGTGGTGGCGGTGCCGGCGGTGCCGGAGCCGGGCGGGATCCTGCTCGCCGCCGCGGGCCTCGCCTGGGCCGCGGTTCTCAGGGCAGGTCCGCATCGCTCACGCGATTGCGGCTTCCTGAAGCGATCTCACGCGATTGCGGCTTCCTCGAGCACGAGCCACGTCGGACGCGGCCCATGCACCTGCCTGCGCCGTGCCGAACGAAAGAGCGGTCAGGGGCTCGGCCGCAGGCTCTGCAGCCAGGCCACGAGGTCGCGGAGTTCGCGGCGGCTGAGCTTGCCCGCGAGGTCGGCGGGCATTGAACTCGGGCCGCTCGCCCGCTCGTCGACGGAGTCGGCCGCGATCGCCTGCGTCGTGCCGTCGGGGAGCTTGAGCGTGATGGTGTCGGCCGTCTCCGCCACGACGATCCCCGAGAACGTCAGGCCCTCGTCGGTCACGATCACCGTGGTCGCGTAGCCGTCGGCGACGCGGGCGTTGGGATGCACGACCGCCTCGAGCAGGGTGCGGGCGTCGCGAACCGCGGCGATGCCGTCGAGCTTCGGCCCCACGTCGCCCCCCTTCCCTTCGGCCTGGTGGCAGCGGACGCACGACACCTCCTCCTTGGCGAAGAACACCTGCCGGCCCCGGGAGACGTCGCCGCCGGCGAGCACGTCGCTCCAGGCGTCGAGCGGAGCGCCGGGATCGGCGGTGGCGGGCGGTTCTCCGAGCCGCGTCGTGGCGGCCTCACTGACCTCGAGTGCGATCGTGGGATCGAGCGACCCGTCACGGAGCCGTGCCGCCAGATCGGCGATGGCGTCGGTGGCCGCCGGCACCGAGATGCCGGCGAGCAGGTCGACGGCCTGCTGCCGCTCGGTCACGTCGGGCCCGCCGCACGCCGACACCAGGTCGGGCACGATCGCCGCGGTCGGCCGCTCGGCGGCGCGAATGCGGCGTGCCGCCATCCGCACGAGCGGTTCCCGATCGGCCAGCAGGCGATCGGCGAGATCGAGGGCCTCCGGATCGTCGGCCGCGAGGAGGGCGTCGAGCGCCCGGGCGCGGCTCGTGGCCGCCGCCGCCGAATCCGCGGCGAGCCCGCGGAGCCGCGGCGCCACGTCGGTGATGCCGAGGCGACTGGCGGCCGCGAGCAGCGCCGACCGCGACTCCTCATCGAGAGCCGTGGCCTCGGGCGACACGAGCCGTTCGATCGCGGCGGCCACGGCCTCGCGGGCTGGCGTCCCGTCGCGTGGGGCGGCATGGGGGAGCCAGACCCCGGTGACGCGGTTCACCCGCGGCGGATCGGCCCACGAGCCGAGGGCGTCGATGGCCTCGCGACGGGCTTCGGGAGATGCGTCGTCGCGGGCGACCACCGCGAGCAGCGAGTCCGCCGCTTCACGGCTGCCGACCTGCTCGGCGGCCGACACCGCGCGTCGCAGAAAGGCGTCGGCGGCGGGGCCGACGGCCGCGCGGCCAACGAGGGCGGGCAGGAGCGGGTCGAGCGCGAGATCGTGGATCGCCCGGGCGGCCTCGGTCGCCACGGCCTCGCTCTCGTCGTCGAGCAGCGCGGCGAGCCGCTCGTCGCGAAGCCGGCGGAGCGCCACGCAGGTGACGAGCCGCACGTCGGGCAGCGGGTGGGTGCTTAGGGCGTCGAGGT
>JBIIMU010000444.1:0-2862 GCA_044337845.1 Pirellulales bacterium
GAGCCCCAGGCGATGATGGCCGCGGTCGCGGTCTGGGGTGCGTTCGAGAACGCCAGGGCGGTGAGTGCCGCCGAAACGGCGACGGTCAGGAAACGTCGAATGGTCATGAGCTCATCCTTAGGTGGGAACGTGGAAGAAAGACGCAACGCAAACTGGAAGAAGACGCAACGAACACGGAACGAAACGGAACATCAGAAATCCGGAAACCAGCAACGAAACAATCGAAGATCAACCATGGACGGTGAGAGCGAGGGGCGTCATCCGATCAGGAACGCGAGTACGGCCGCGGCACCCGCAGTGAGCGGAAGCCGCCACCACACGCCTCGTCGCGGATCGGAAACCTCCGCGCTCGGAGACGCCCCGAAGCACGGTGCCCCCTGCGACACGGCCGCCGGGGAAGGTGTGTGAATCAGGCTGCTCCTGGGCGGGTCGGCCCAGCCGCCGTAACATCCCGGCAGCGGACTGGCGGCCCTGCGACGCGGCGCGGCCCCCCGCGGCGCTTCGAAGGCGGCGATGAAGTCGCGGATCGGAAGCCGCTCGATCTCGTCGGGCTCCATCAGCCAGAGGCGACTGGGCGCACGGCCGAGATCCGGCCGACCACGCTCGCCACCGAGCGCGGCAACCTCGTCGAGTCTGGCCCGGAACGCCCGCGCCCACGCGGCCTCCCTGGAAGGGGGCGCTGACATGCCATTCATGGGAGGTGCCTCCTTGGGGGCGATGCGCATGACGGATGTGTCTGGTGCATGACGGACTCAGTGCGAAAGCACGTCCAGCGTGAACGGACGCACCAGGTAGCCGGCCACGCCCGACGCGAGCGCCCGTTGTTCGTCCTCGAGCCGGTAGCTGTCGGACACCATGAAGATTCGTGACCGGACCCGCTGGCCGAGGCGATCCAGCGAGACCCGCGATCCCGCCAGCAGCGGATCGACGTCCGCCTGGAGCACGTGCGGCGAGAGCAGATCGAGCAGGTCGAAGCCCGACATGTCGGGAAGCTCCGCGGCGATCAGCCAGGTGTCGGCGCGAAAGCGTCGCGACAGCTGGAGGGCGGAACGCCCGTCGACGCAGAAGTGAACCCCCACCGCGCCCGACTGGGCAGCGTGCACGAAGTCGCCATAGCGGTCGCAGACCGAGTCCACGATCACGATCTCGTCGAGCGCGGCTGACAGCGGCAGCCCGAGTCCCTGAGCATGCGCGAGGTGCATAAATCACGTTCCTGACTGGATGAATGTGTTTGGCATCGACTTCCGGCTCTCTGCTGCCGGACCACGACTCCATGCGACCGATCGACACAACGAAAACGCCGGCGGGGGTGCGGCCCCTCTCAGGCCATCACCACCACGATCACGGAGATCGCTGCGATCACGCAGCCGCAGACCAGAGACGACAGCGCGCGGGCGGGCCGCGACGAAGACGACGAAAGCGACGAAACCATGGGAGCGGATCCTTGCTGCGGGGCGGGTTGACGTGATGACGGTTCGATGGGTGAACGACTTCGCGACGAGCGGTTCGCAACCGTTCGCCGTGGAGAGCCAGACATGCGAACCCCGTGCCAATCCCGAGGCTCGCCGCGGCATCGCAGGCCGCCGAAGGGGAAAAAGAGGCTTTTCGCCCGCGTTTTTCCCGCTTTCGGAAACTTTCTTTCGGCCGACATTCCTCCCCAAGCCACCCAGAGGCTGGGGCGAATCACTCCAGCCACACGCGTGTGGCCTGGCTCGATCAGCCCCAGCAACACGGATGTTGCTGGGGCAAAACAACCCAGGACATGGCATCACGAGCACCGATTGGGGGGATCGACGCGCCAACGGTCGCGGGCACACCAAGCAAAGGGGGGGAGGCAACGCCGACGTTGCCTCCGTGAAGCCGGCAATGACCCGTTTCGTGGCCACCAGGAACCGAGCGGTATCATGCGATTGCCTTCCCCGTGGATGCTCCCGTGCATTCACCCTTGTGGGGAAGTCTGCCGAGAGATCAGGAATGGCGTCCGGACCGATACTCGCCCAGTTGGAGCGGATGCTCGACCGACGATTTTTCGTGGTGCGGCCGCGGATGGCATCGCTGCTGCGCTTTTTCGTGGAGGAGTCGCTTCGGCAGGATGGCGGCCCCATCGCCCAGCAGGCGATCGCCACCCATGCGCTCTCCCTCCCCGACGGCTTCCAGCCGACGAAGAGCTCGTACGTCCGGACGCAGGTCACGCGGCTGCGGCAGGCCGTCATCGACTACTACGACACCGTCGGCCGCGACGACCCGATCATCTTCAGCGTCACGCCCGGCCCCTATCGGCTGGTGGTCACGGAGGCCCGCGGCCTCGCGCCCGCCCCCGGCGTTGAGGCGGCCGGCGGGAGCGAGCCGACCCGCCAGATGAAGCGGCGTCACCGGCCCTCGCTGCTGTTCCTCGAACCCGACGACGGCGGCTGCCTCGCCCGCCACCAGGGCATCGGCCCGCTCGTTGCCTTGCACCTCGCCTCGGCGCTCGTCGACTGCCCCTTCGTCAGCGCCTCGGGACCGCTCCGCCGCAGCCGCCTGACCGCGGAAGGTGCCTCGCTGGAGCACGTCGCCGCCGAGCTGGGCTACGACTTCGCCTGCGCGCTCGCCCTCGACTCGAGCGGCGATTCCGGGCTCACCTGCTCCACCACGATCGACGATGTTCGGGGCGGCCGGAGGATCCTCGACGAGACCACCACCGTTCAAGCCGCCGACGACGACCCCGCTGCCGCGGGCGTGGCCAACTGGATCGTGCACCGCATCAGCCAGACCTTCATGAGCCTGCGGCTCGACACCGGCATCGAGCCCCACGGCGACGAGCCGGCCTAACGCGGGCCGAACGCTCGCGCGCCGCCCCCGGTCCGTCCGGTCCGCATCGCT
>JBIIMU010000445.1:0-2860 GCA_044337845.1 Pirellulales bacterium
GCTCGCGGCCTGGCGCGACGTGCTCACCCACCTCGACCTGTTCTTCGTGAGCGAAGACGAGTGGCGGCTCACCGGCGACGCCGAGGACGTGTTCCTGACGTCGCTGGCCGGCCCGCGGCTGCGGCACGTGGCCTTCAAGCGGGCCGCCAACGGCGGCCGGCTCCTCGACCTGCAGGAGCGAGAGTCCCGCACGTGGCGCTCGCGGAGCCGCGTGGTGGTCGACGCCACGGGCGCCGGCGACGCGTTTGCCGGCGGATTCCTCGCCGGCCTCGTCACGCACGGCGACGTGGGCCGGTCGATCGAGCAGGGCATCGTGTCGGCCAGCTTCGCGATCGAAGACTGGGGTGCCCGCGGCCTGATGGTCGCGAGCCCGGGGGCCGCCGAGGATCGGCGGGCCCAATGGTTCACCGCGACGCCCGCGGAGGTCTCGGCATGAACGATCCGTTTCACGTGTCGTCCGACGTGGCCGCGGCGGTCGCCGCCGGCAGGCCCGTGGTGGCCCTCGAGACCACGCTGGTCACCCACGGCCTGCCGCAGCCCGACGGCGAGCGGGTGGCGGCCGCGCTCGAGGAGGCCGTGCGATCCCGCGGCGCGATCCCGGCGACGATCGGCATCCTCGACGGCGCCGTCCGCGTGGGCATCACGCGGGCCGACCTCGCCCGGCTGGCTGCGGCGGCGAGCCCCGTGAAGGTGAACCTCGGCAACTTCGCCGCGGAGGTGGCCGCCGGCGGCTGCGGCTCGACCACGGTCGCGGCCACGATGTTCGCCGCCTGGAAGGCGGGGATCCGCGTGTTCGCCACGGGCGGCATCGGCGGCGTGCATCGCGGCGCGAACGACACCGGCGACGTGTCGGCCGATCTCACGGCGCTCGCCCGCTATCCGGTGGCGGTGGTCTGCGCCGGCGCGAAGGCGATCCTCGACCTGCCGCGGACGGTGGAGATGCTCGAGACGCTCGGGGTGCCGATCCTGGGCGTGGGCACGGCGGAGTTCCCGGCGTTTTACCGCCGGGAGAGCGGCCTGCGGGTCGATCGCCGCTGCGACTCGATCGCCGACGTGGCCCGTGCGGTCCGCACCCACTTCGGACTCGGCTTCACGTCGGGCCTCGTGATCGCCAACCCGGTGCCCGAGGCCGACGCGCTTGCGAAGGATCTCCACGACTCCGCGCTCGGCACCGCGCTCTTCGAGGCGGCCGACATGACCGGCCGCGGCGTCACGCCCTATCTGCTCGACCGCATGCGGGCGCTCACCGGCGGCGCGAGCGTGACGACGAACGAGGCACTGCTGCTCAACAACGCCCGCGTGGCCGCCGACCTGGCCGTGGCCCTGGCCGCCGGGGCCTGAGATCGAGCCGCCGAGGGCCGAGCCGCCCGGAGGCCCAGCCGACGACCGCCGTGGCGATCACCAGCGCCGCCGCCGGCACCGGCTCGGGCACCGCCGCCACGGAGGCCGCGGCGGGGGCGTGGTAGCCGCCCGCGTCGAACAGGCCGGTGGCGATGAAGTCGGCGGCGTCGAGCACGTCCACCAGTCCGTCGGCCCCGAAGTCGCCGTCCTGCCAACGGGCGGGCAGCCCGGTGTCGAATCGGCCGGCGGCCATGAAGGCGGCGGCATCGAGGATGTCGAGCGTCCAGTCGAGGTTCGCATCGCCCGCGGCCGCATACGCGATCGTGGTCGAGCCGTCGCCCGACTCGAACCAGCCCACGGCCCGCGGCGATCCACCGGCGACCGCAGCCGCGGCGGCCGCCGACGTGATGCCGCTGCCGCCGGTCCAGTCGCCGTTGGCTCGGCCCGAGCGGATCGCCGCCGCGATGGCGGCCGCGGCCGGGCCGCTCGTCACGGTCACGCGGCCGTCCGCGACGTCGATGAGCCCGCCCCCGCTGAGGTCGAGCCCCGCCACGGTGGCATCCACGCCCGCGGCGAGCACCACGGCCCCGCCCGCCGCGGCCGCCACCGTGCTCGACCGGAGCGTGGCGCCGCGGGCGATCACGAGCCGCCCCTGCTCGACGATCGTCCGCCCGGAGTGCGAGTTGGGTCCGTCGAAGAGCACGTCGCCGCCGCCGCGCTTCCTGACCGTGGCCCTGCCGACGATCTCGGGGCAGCCCGCGGCCGCCTGGCTCCTCGCGCCCGACACGACCTCGACGACCACCTCGCCCGCGACCGCGCGGGTGACGTACGTCACCTCGAGCGCCGGGCGGTCCGCCATCCTGGCCGCCTCGGCGCTCTCGAATCGCCAGCCGTCGGTGCCGCCGGGCAGGAAGGCCCAGCCCCGGTTCGGGGCGCCGCTCTGCCAGGCGTGCAGCGACTCGGTGACGTCGAACGACAGCCGTCCGCCGTTGACCGCCGGGACGAACTCGGCGTTGCCGCCGAGAATCGCCTCCGTGCCGTCGGCCTGGATGCCGCCGGTCGAAAGCCAGGTCGAGCCGTCGCTCCACGACGTGAGCACGCGGTGCATCGACATCGGGTCGGCCGAGTGCGACTGGGGCGTGGTGCCGGTGCGGAGGGCCAGCCTGGCCGACTCGATCAGCGCCCCGGACGGAACCCCGCCGCCGCCGAGGATCCCGTCGAACCGCAAGAGCGCGTGCCGCGGCTGGCTGCCGGCGGCCGTGCCGGCATCGCCATCGACCCACAGTCCCCCGGCGGTGGCGTAGTTCGTCGAGGATTCGGCGGCCGACAGGTAGGTGTCGCGGGTGCCGGCATAGCCGGCCACGCCCTGCTGAAACGTGACGGTGTGGCGGACGCCCGGCAGGTCGAGCTCGGCGAACCGGGCGGACAGATCGAGCGGCAGCGTGAAGCGGTTGCCGCCGTCGGTGAGGAAGGCGTCGGCGACGGGCGAGTAGCTCTCCACCCGCACCACCTTGGCGTC
>JBIIMU010000446.1:0-2847 GCA_044337845.1 Pirellulales bacterium
AGACCGGTCGGATGGGCCGCTCGCGACGCCGGCTGCGGCCCGCGACGCGGTGCGACGGCTGCGGGCCGACGGCGGGCAGCCGCGCGAGGTGGTGATCCACGCGGGTCGGTACGAACTCTCCGCACCTCTCCGCCTCACGGCCGAGGATGGCGGCACGGCCGAGCGGCCCATGATCTGGCGAGCCCGCGGTCGCGTGGTTCTCAGCGGGGGTCGGCGGATCGCGGAGCTCGTACCCGTGGCCGACGAGGCGGTGCTCGCGCGACTTCCCGAGGCGGCCCGCGGGCAGGTGCTCCAGGCCGATCTCGCCGCCGTCGGACTCGCCGACGCCGGCACGTTCGCCGGAGCCGGCAACCGTCTCGAGGTGTTTCATGCCGATCGCCCGCTGCCGATCGCCCGCTGGCCCGACGACGGCTTCACCACGATCGGCGAACTCCTCGGCGACCGCCCGATGACCGACGGCGGCCTGCCGGGCAACGCCGTGGGGAAGTTCACCACCGCCGCGGCGGATGCCGCCGCCCGGCTGCCGGCATGGAGGGACGAGGCCGACGGCTGGCTGGCCGGCTACTTCTTCTGGGACTGGTCCGATTCCCGGCAGCGGATCATGGCGGTCGATCCGGCGGCGAACGCCATCGAACTCGAGCCGCCGCACACCACCTACCGAACCGGCCAGCGATTCTACGCCTTCAACATGCTCTGCGAGCTCGACCGGCCCGGCGAGTGGTGCATCGACCGCGAGCGCGGGCGGCTCTTCATCTGGCCGCCCGCGGGCGAGCGGGGGGTGACGGTCACGGCCCTGCCGCACCTCGTCGAGATCGACGGCGCGAGCCACGTGGTGCTCCGCGGGCTGCTCTTCGAGGGGACGCGCACGAGCCTCGTGACGATCACGGGCGGCACGGGCGTGACGGTGGGTGGCTGCCGCCTGCGGAACGCGGGGGGCTGGGGCGTGGCCATCGAGGGGGGCGCCGGCCACGCCGTCCGCGGCTGCGACATCCACGAGGTCGGCGAGGGCGGGGTGATGCTCTCGGGGGGTGACCGGCCGACGCTCGCCGCGGCGGGCCACGTCGCCGAGAACAACCACATCCACCACTACGCCCGCCTGCAGCGGACCTACCGGCCGGCGGTCGAGGTCAAGGGCGTGGGCAATCGCGTGCTCCACAACCACATCCACCACGCGCCGCACAACGGCATCCTGCTCAACGGCAACGACCACCTCATCGAGGGCAACCGCATCCATCACGTCTGCCAGGAGACGGGCGACGTGGGCGCCTTCTACATGGGCCGCGACTGGACCATGCGGGGCACGGTCGTGCGGCACAACTCGTTCGCCGACCTCGAGGGGCCGGGCCGGCTCGGCGCGATGGGCGTGTATCTCGACGACTGCGCCAGCGGGATCACGGTGGTGGGCAACGTGTTCGTGCGGGCCTGCCGCGCGGTGCTGATCGGGGGCGGCCGCGACAACCTCGTCGAGAACAACCTGTTCATCGAAGGCGAGCCGGCGGTGGAGGTCGATGCCCGCGGCCTCGGCTGGTTCGCCGTCACCGTCGTCCCGGGCGGCTGGATGCGGCAGCGGCTCGACGAGATGCCGTGGCGGACCCCCGCATGGACCGGTCGCTATCCCGGCCTGGCGACGCTGCTCGACGAGCAGCCGGAGGCGCCGCGGCGGAACGTCGTGCGTCGGAACGTGAGCGTCGGCGACACGTGGACGCGGATCGAGCCCGCCGCGGAGGCTGGCGTGGTGGTCGAGGGCAACCTCGTCGGCGGCGACCCGAAGTTCGTCGATGCCGCCCGGGGCGACTACCGGTTCCGGGACGACTCGCCGGCGTGGGCGCTCGGCTTTCGGCCGATCCCGTTCGACCGCATCGGGATCGTCGCCGACGAGTGGCGGCGGAGCATTCCGGAGGAGTGACGCCGCCGTCCGCGCGGCTCGGGCTCCGGGAAGCCGCCATCGCGTGAGCGATGCGGACCCTTCGCTGGGCTGGTCAGGTCTTCAGGAAGCCGCCATCGCGTGAGCGATGCGGACCCTTCGCTGGGCTGGTCAGGTCTTCAGGAAGCCGCCATCGCGTGAGCGATGCGGACCTGCCGCCGTCATGCCGCGTGGCTCGGGGCTGCCCGTGCCCCGTCGCCGGCCGCTCGCGTCGGGCATCCTGCCCGTCGCTCGCTCGGATGCCGCCGTCGCTTCGCCCTCGTGGCTGCGCTCGGCGGCATACGCCGGCTCCCGGGGCACGGGCAGCCCCTCGCTGAGCTCCATCTCGTGGAAGCCGCCATCGCATGAGCGATGCGGACTTTTCGCTGGGCTGGTCGGGTCTTCAGGAAGCCGCCATCGCGTGAGCGATGCGGACCTGCCGCCCGCAAGGGCTCGCGTGCGTGATCAGGCGAGCCGCTGCCAGGCCTCCTCCCACTCGCTCCACGCGATGGCCGCGACGGGCCTGCGGCCGGTCGT
Source organism: Pirellulales bacterium (assembly GCA_044337845.1). Classification (GTDB taxonomy): domain Bacteria; phylum Planctomycetota; class Planctomycetia; order Pirellulales; family UBA1268; genus QWPN01. The sequence continues at coordinate 2,441 of JBIIMU010000446.1, forward strand.
GGGAGGGCCCGGCTCGGCAAGGTCGCACCAGGCGGTCTGGGTGGCGTCTGCATCGGCGAGCCGGCAGAACCCGGCGAGCGCCAGCCGCATCACCCGCTGGCGGTCGCCGTCGAGCGTGGCGAGCCAGCCCGGCTCCGGCACGTCGACGACGATCGACTCGGCGTCGCGGATCACGTCGAGCACGAGCGGGTGGTCGAGGTCCGCGTCCGCGTCGATCTCCACGCGGATCCGGACGCACGACAGGCCCACGTCGCCGACGGAGAGGCCCAGCTCCCTGCCGGCCGCGGTCCGCTCGACCAGGGCGAGCAGGTCGCGGTTCACGAACGCGGCGACGTCGTGCCGCAGCTCCTCCAGTCGGTGGATCGCCCGGCGCCGCGCTCCCGACGAACCGTGCCGCCGCAGGCGGG
>JBIIMU010000447.1:0-2845 GCA_044337845.1 Pirellulales bacterium
CGGTCGATCACCGCGCCGCGGACGGCGGCGCCGCCGACGAGCAGGTCGCGCGGCAGGATCTCGACGTGGCCGACGATCCGGCCCGCGAGGCGGGCGACGAGCCGGTTGGCGGAATCGTGGTCGGGATGGTCGACGGCCGCGTGAAACTCGGCTCGCGACGGGGGCGACGGCAGGCCCGAGAGGAGCTGCAGGATCTCGCTCTGATCCCCCGCCCGGGCGGGTGCCACGTGGCACTCCTCGAGCATCCACGCCGGCGGCTTGAGCGGCATGACGGGGTGGTGGGGCACGTGCAGCACCGGTGGACGCCGGACGGCCGGGCGCCGCGACACCACCGTTCCGGAGGGCCGGATGTCGACGGTTTCGACGGTCGCCGCCGTGATCGGAGCCGCGGAATCGCGGTCGGTGCCTTCGGCCAGCCTGACGTCGGCCGCCGCCCTGGGCTTGGCCGCCGACTTCCGCTTCGCCGCTGGCGCCGCGGCCGGCGTGGCTGCCCCGAGCTTGTGCCGGGGGGTCTTCTTGGGAGCGCGGGCAGTCGTCGACGACGACGCGCGCTGCCGGGCACCGGAGCGGGACGAGCGGATCGGCCGCGTCGGCCGCACCCGCGTGCCACCGTCACGCCCGACGTCGGGACGGCTGCGCTGGACGGGGTCCACCCGATGCATGATGCCTCCTCTCCCTGGAGCGACTCAGAACCAGTCCGTTGGCCGACAATCTATGGCTCGTCTGGGCGGTTTTCCAGTGCCAGGAAGGTTTTGAGCGTCTTTTCCGGGAAAAAACACCACGACAGTTCGCGCGATTGCAGGACGCCTCGAGCCTGCACCGCCTCGGCCCAGCGGACGATGTCCTCCGCGCACCGCGCCCGTTTCGCGTCGAGCAGTCCGGCCAGCTGCTCGTTGATGCCGCGGATCTCACGGCATCGGCGGCGGGCCAGCGTCGCCGTCGGGTGCGTGTCGATCCAGCGGCGCTTCGCGGCGACGAGGTCGCGCACCTCCTGGGCGTCGGCCTCCGGCGGTTCGAGGTGCCGTTCCGGGTGGTAGCGGAGATCGCGAAGCAGCGCCCGCGTCGCCGCCAGCGTGGCCGCCGGGTTCGTCGCCTCGAGACCGGGGAACGTCTCGGCGAGCGGCAGCCGCAGCGTGCCCGACACCACCGCATGCCGCGGCGGATCGGACCCCACCAGCCGACGGACGACGTCGTCGGTGATCGCGTCGTACGCCGCCCCGCCAATCCCGTGCACGAACACGTCGGCCACCAGCAGCCGCGACACCAGCGTCGTCACCAGCGCCCGCGGACGCAGCCGAACCCCGTGCTCCTCCATCCGCGACAGGGCGTCGATCCACTTCGACGGCGAGGTGTCGGGGGTGATCGGCAGCTCGACGCGGAGCGTTTCCATGTCGGACAGCGCGAGCACGCCGGGGGTGGTCGTGTTGGCGAACACGCGGCGGCGCCGCGGATCCTCCCGCGACCACATCCACCAGGGAACTTCGATCCACTCCTCGGCGGCATCGTGCCGCACGACGAGATCGGGCATCGGCCGGCCGTGGCCCCGGATGCGGCGGCGGAGTCGATGATCGGCGAGCGCCTCGTTGTAGGCGTCGTGGAGCCGCCGGGCATGGGCCAACAGCCAGCCCACGAAGACCATCACCGTCGGCAGCCGCATCAGCTCGCTGACGGGCAGCTCGAGCGTCTCCAGACCGAACCGCTCTTCGAGGAGGTGCCGGGCCTGCGCGATGCCGAGGCCGAGCCGATGGCTGGCCCGGGCCCGCTCCACGGCGAGCGGCCACCAGGCACGGAGGATCGGCCGGGGCACGAGCGGCGTCAAGAGCCGCGTGGCGCGATCGCCGAACGACGCGAAGCACTCCTGGTCGAGCACCGGCCGCTCCTCCCACGCGGCGTCGATCGTGAACGCGTCGAAGGGCACCTCTTCCATCCGCGCCGACTCGGGCGTGCCCACGGGAACCGGGGCGGTGACGCGGCCGCAGCGATCGGTGTCGACCACGAGATTGAGAGCCGTGCCGCCGACCTGCCGCGCGTAGGCGTCGAGGGCCGCGTTCTTCACCCACACGCCCGGATGGAAGAGTTCGGGCTGGTGGCCTCCCATGATGATCGGCCGCGCGATCCAGTCGGCCACGTCCCGCGGACGATCCACGTCGCGGTAGTGGCCGGTGTATTCCGCGGCCACCATCAGCACTTCCCGCCTGGTGGCAGCCACGAGCTCCCAGAGCCGCATGTCGCCGATCCGCACGTCGAGCGCCGCCCGCAGCAGCCGGTTGTTGTCGACGAGGGCCTCGATGGAGCCGCGGCCGGCCGCGGGCACGATCGGGGGCTCGATGAGCCGGTCACCCGACGACTCGGGAGGGGCGTAGGAACGACGCGACGGAGGCATGCCGAAGAGAAGCCCTCGAACCGACCACGTCTCACCGGCGGCCGCGACCGCCTCACGTCGAGGCGTCGTGCCCTCCGGCCGCGGCGGCCACCGCCGCTTCGGCCCGATCGAGAACGCGGCGATAGTAGGCCAGACGGGTCGCCGCATCGTCCAGAGCGCCGCCGAAACTCCGCGCGAGGTCGAGGTAGACCAGCGGCACCGGCAGCTCCACGATCGAAAGCCCCGCCGCGGCCGCCTGCACCCAGACTTCGAGGGGCATCGCATAGCCCGTCTCGGTGACGTGCAGCCGCTCCAGGGCCCGCCGCGAGTAGGCCTTGAACCCGCAGAACGCGTCGCTGAGTTCGAGGCCGAGCCGCTGGTTGATCTCGGCCGTGATCTCGGCGTTGATCCGCCGCCGCGCGACCGGCGGCAGGCTGTCGCCCTCGAATCGCCGGAGGTAGCGGCTGCCGCTGACGATGTCGA
>JBIIMU010000448.1:0-2842 GCA_044337845.1 Pirellulales bacterium
CGGAGCATCTTCCTCCGCTACCTCGGCGAGGTGGCGACGGCCGTGGCCATGATCAACGGCCAGGATCGGGCGAAGCTCTACGAGCAGCTGCTCGCGGTGGCCAGGAAGAAGACCGCCGAGGCCGACGTCAAGCTCGACGACCGCGGCCGGCCGATCCAGGACGAGGAAGCGCTCGAGCTCGGTGAGAACTGCATCATCGTGCCGCAGGTGATCCCGGGACAGTCCGGCGACGAATCCGCCCGCGCCACGCCGCGCCTGGCCAAGGGCCGCGCGTCGAAGATCCCGACGGTCGAGGGCGATGCCGCCGACGCCGCCCCGCCGTCGCGCCGCGGCCGGACGAAGACATCGGACGCGGCGGCCTCCGCCGCCGGCACGGGGCCGAGCCGACGCCGCCGGCGGTGAGCGGCCGGCCGAGCGGGGCGGCGGGCTATGCTGGCGGGCATGACACGCTGGCGACCGGCCGGAGCGGTGGTGATCGCGGTCGTCGCGGCCGCGGCCGCCGGGATCGCCGCGGCCCCCGCTCTGCCGGCACGGCCGACCGTGCTCGCGGCCTACTACATCTGGTACGCCGACGGCTCGCACCCATCGGCCGCCTGGCGGCACTGGACGCGGCCCGAGGTGGCCGCGCTCCACGGCGGCGACCATCCGCTCGCGCGACCCGGCGACCCACCGCTCGCCTCGGCCGCCTATCCGCTGGCCGGGCTCTATTCGAGCCGTGATCCGGCGGTGGCCGAGTGGCACATGCGGCTGGCGCGGGCCGCGGGCATCGACGCGTTCCTCGTGAGCTGGTGGGGCCGTCACCAGGAGACCGACGAGGTTTTCGCCGCGGTGACGCTGCCCGCCGCGGAGCGCACGGGATTCAAGCTGGCCCTCCTCGACGAGCTGGCACAGTTTCACCACGACGACGGGGCCTACGCCCATGGCCTCGCCGCCGCGCTCACGCGGTTCAAGGACAGCCCCGCCTATCTCCGCATCGACGATCGGCCCGTCGTCTATCTCTATCAGGTCGCCGCGCGGCCCGGCCTGACACCGGCGGCGTTCGCCCTCGTCCGCCGGCGGGTCGAGGACCGCGCCGGCCCGGTCTTCTGGATCGTCGACAAGGTGGCCCACGACCACGCCTCACGCCGCGAGCACTCCCGGAAGTGCATCCCGGCAGACTGGCTCGCCGTCGAGGGCATCGACGCGTTCGCGATGTACAGCACGTTCTCCCACTTCCGCGCCGACCGATACGACGACCTCATCGCCGAGTACCGACACCTCGCCGGCCAGGCCCACGCCGCCGGCCGCCGGATCGTGCTTCCCGTCCATCCCGGCCACGACAACTCACGATTCAGCCCGGATCCCTACCGCATGCCGCGCCGCGACGGCGACACGTTCCGCGACTACCTCCGCGCCGCCACCGACGCCGGTGCGGATGCGGTGCTCGTCACCAGCTGGAACGAATGGCCCGAGACGACCGTCGTCGAGCCCGCGTCGTCCTGGGAGGATCCGTACGCCGCCCTGCGGATTCTCGCGGACTGGAGGGGCATCCCGTTCGAGCCCCCTGACGACCGTCCCGCACGGCCCACCCCGCACCCGCCCGGATCACCCGCGAAACCCGAGCCCCTGCCGGCCCGTTGAACCAGGGAAGGCCCCGGTTCGAAGCCACCACCACGGGAAGCGCCCCATGAACGCGGCACGAGGCATGGTTGTCCGGACGGTCGTGTGTCTCCTGGCCGCGATGCCCGGAGGCTGGGTCCGGGCCTACGATCCGCTCGCGCTGCCCGCCGACACGCGAGCCGCGACCCACGACCTCGAGGTCCGCGATGCAGCGCGGGACCGCACCGTGCCGGTGCGGGTGTTTCTGCCGGCGGAGGCCTCCGAACCCTGCCCCGTCGTGCTCTTCAGCCACGGCCTCGGCGGATCGCGGGAGGGCTCCGGCTATCTCGGTGACCACTGGTCGCGTCGCGGCTATGCGGCCGTGTTCCTCCAGCACCCGGGCAGCGACACGGCGGTCTGGCAGGACGTGCCGCCCGCACGGCGGCTGGCGGCGATGCGGGAGGCGGCCTCGCTGGCGAACTTCCGGCTCCGGGTGGAGGACGTGGCGGCCGTGATCGACGCGGTCGGCGCGTGGCACCGCGACGCCGATCATCCGCTCGCCGGCCGGCTCGACCCCGACCGCGTCGGCATGGCGGGCCATTCGTTCGGAGCGCAGACCACGCAGGCCGTCGCCGGCCAGTCGTATCCGCTCGTGGGCCGCCGGTTCACCGACCCGCGGATCAAGGCGGCGGTGATCATGAGCCCGGGCACGCCCCAGGGCCGCCGCGATCCCGCCGACGCCTTCGCCGAGGTGGCGATCCCCTGGCTGCTGATGACCGGCACGAAGGACACGGCGGTGATCGGCGGCCAGTCCGTGGAGTCGCGGCGCGCCGTCTTTCCGGCGCTGCCCGAGGGACGGGCCTACGAGCTCGTGCTCCATGCGGCGGAGCACTCCGCCTTCACCGATCGGGCGCTGCCGGGCGACCGCGAGCCGCGGAATGCGAACCACCACCGCGCGATTCTCGCCCTCTCGACCGCCTTCTGGGATGCCTACCTGCGAGACGACGCCGACGCCCGCGACTGGCTCGACGGCCCCGGCCCACGGACGGTGCTCGAGGCCGACGACCACTGGCAGCGGAAGTAAACCTCGCCTCCACTCAGCGAGGGTCAGCCCGGCACCCTCACCCAACTCAGCGAGGGTCTGCCCAGCACCCTCACCAACTCAGCGAGGGTCTGCCCGGCACCCTCACCCAACTCAGCGAGGGTCTGCCCGGCACCCTGAGAGCCGGCGTATGCCGCCAAGCGCAGCCAGGATGGCGAAGCG
>JBIIMU010000449.1:0-2838 GCA_044337845.1 Pirellulales bacterium
GCCGCCACCGCCACCGAGCCCGCCACCGCCGAGCCCACCGCCGCCACCACCGAGCCCGCCACCGCCGAGACCACCGCCGCCGCCACCGAGGCCGCCGCCACCCAGGCCGCCACCGCCACCCGCGCCACCGGTCCCGCCGGCGCCGGCGCCCGAGAAGTTGAACTGCGTCACCTGGCCGACCCCGGAGAAGAGCGGCTGGCAGCGGATCCGGACATAGCGTCGATCGGGCGACACGACCACGTCGCACGTCATGTTCAAGCCTTCCGGGAGCGTGGTGATCACCGGCTGGTAGCCCACGGCCCCGCCCCGGCTGAACGGCGCGATCGGGCCGACCGCGGGCTCCGGTCCGGTGCGGCTCTCCGACATGCCGGCGGCTGTCTCCGTGTCGTCGATCGCCGCGAGCTGCTGGGCGAGCACGAGCCGGCTGACCGTCTTCTGCAGGGCGATGTCCTGGGCGATCTGGGCGTCGAGCAGCGGCTCCGTCCGCCGACCTTCGGGCACGGACACGGCGAGCGCCTGATCGTCGGCCGTGACCGGGACCTGCTGCTTGAGCCGCCGCTCCTTGTCGGTGCCGCGGTTGAGGATCATCTCCACGGTGATGGTGTCGGCGGCCACGCGGCCGGCGGCCCGCCGCACGAGCACCTTGTAGTCGCCCGGATAGGCGGCCGTGGCCACGTACCGCTCGCGATGCACGCCGGCGGCCTGTTCCCCGGCCGACCCGGCGTCGTCGAGGAGGACGCCGCCGGAAGTCGATCGCGGCGCCGACCGCGAGCAGACGGTGCCCGCCGGGTCCTCGACGAGGAGATCGACGTCGGCATCGCCGTTCCAGGAGACATCGATGACGAGGTCGCGGACCAGGGCGGCATCGACGGCGGCCTGAAAGGCCTTCGCTTCGTCGGCCCGTCCCGCGGTGGTGAGCGAATCGATCGTCGCCTTGGCCAGCCGTGCCGCGCGGGCCACGATCTCCCCGTCGGCGGTCGGCCACTCGTGGGCCAGCACACCCGGGCAGGCCCAGGCGAGCGACGCGGCGTCGTCGGTCCGGGCCGCCACGGTCATCGCCAGCGCGTAGGCTTCGCGGCTCGTGGGGTCGAGGCGGACCACCTTGCGGCACACCCGCAGCGCCTGGCGATCGGATCCGAAGCGCGAGAGGTAGTAGGCCAGCCGCAGCAGGTCGGACCCGCTGGTGCTGAAGTCGGCCGTGGAGAGCAGCACGCGGTCGATGTCGTCCCGCGACCGGCCGGCCGCCTCCATCGCGAGGGCGAGCGACTCGTACATCCACGGCTCACCGTGCCCCGTGGCGATCGCGGCCGAGAGCAGGTCGATGGCCCGGTCGAACCGGCCGGCGCGGCCGAGTTCGGCGGCCGACACGCGGAGGCGGGCCATGCGGGCGTCGGCCTCGCGGGCGTCGCCCGGCTCGGCCCCCGCGCCGCCGGCGGCGAGGTACTCCGACACGCCCTTGATCAGATCCTCCGCTTCGAGCACCGAGTCGGGCAACCCGACGCGATCCGCCGTTGCGTCGACGGGGGTCTCGGCGCCGGTCCTGACGACGGCGTCGTCACGCCGCCCTTCGGCGACGCGGTCCCGCGCGGCGGCCACCTGGAAGGCGCCACCGACGACCGCCACGGCGGGCATGCGGGGTTCGACGACCACGTCCATCAGCATCCGGGTCGCCGACCGCGCCAGCGGCCGCTCACGCAGCCAGGCGGCGAGCGGCTCGCCGTGCGTGCCGTAGGCGTCCCGCAGCCAGGTGGGGGCCTCCGACGTGAGCCAGCCGCGGAACACGAGCCACCGCGGATCGTGCACGCCGTAGACCTCGCGGGCCACCCAGCAGAACCCGCCGCCCTGGACCGCGTTGCCGAACCCGCCGCCCGGCTGCACGCCGTTGTTCTGCTGCTGCGGATTGGCCCCGCCGAGGTTGAACGGGTTGACGCCGTTCTGGACGCCGATGGGGATCACGAGATCGCCGACCGGATAGGCCTTCACGATGAGGTCGGACGACGCGGCCTCCTTGGTGGTGATCTTGAGGACGTCGTTCTTGACGACGTACGTGAGGTCGTTGGCCCCGAGGATCTGCCGGAGCGCCGAGCGGAGCGGGATGCCGGGCAGGTTCTCCGTGATCGTGGGCTCTTCGAGATCGAACCCCTCGAGAGCCTTGGTGTCGAACACGACCGGGATGCCGTACTGGGCCTCGATGGCCGCCTTGAGATCCTTCAGCGAGTTCATCTCGAAGCGGAAGCCGGGGCCGGTCTCCGTGTCGAGCGAGTCGTAGATCTTCTTCTCGGGCGCGCTCAGCGGGTCGTAGGCCTCCCGCCGGTACTGCTTGCGGCGGTCGCTCATCCGCCGCCAGATGGCCGCGGTCGGGTAGATGATCGGCGGGTCGTCGGGAAACGGGATGCCGGCGACGTCGACGAGGTGCAGCATGTCCATGAAGCCGCGCTCCTGATCCCGCCGGGTCCGGTAGTTTTCCGCGTCGTATTCGCGGATCTTGGCCACGAGCCCCGCCGTGCGGCCGAGCTCGCGGGCCGGCATCGGGATCGGGTAGTTCGCGTAGAGTTCCCCCGTCTCCCGGAGGATCTCGTCGCCAACGATCCGCTCGGCCTCCAGGAAGGCGGTCGAGGGCTCCTCGTAGCCCGTGATGGCTTCGCCCTGGATGATCTTCGGATACCGCTCCGACTGCGAGTAGCCGACGCGGATCCCCTCCTCGACGAGCGCGTTGTACCGGTTCACGAGCTGCTTGATCTTGGCCTCGCGGGCGTCGAGTTCGGAGTTGAGCCGCTGCCGCTCCCGGCCGATCGCCGCCCGCCGCTCTTCGGCGAGTTCGCATTCGATCTTCTCGCG
>JBIIMU010000450.1:0-2811 GCA_044337845.1 Pirellulales bacterium
GGATCGGCCGCCTTTGCCCTGCGAAGCACGACGGCAGTGCCTTTGCCGACGGGCCGCGGCGGCGACACGTCGATCGGACCGGCTGCGGGGGCGTGCACCCCGACGAATATCCCCGTCGCAAGTGCGAAGGCACCGGCAAGCCGCATGCTGGTGTGTCGGTGGTGCGTCATGGCCGGGACGGTCATGCGAGCCACTCGGGCCGCAGCAGCATCACCAGGCCGAGCAGCAGGATCACGCCGCCGCTCACGAGCTTGAGCCAGCGGCCGCCCGTCTCCTGCAGCTTGAATCGCGACAGCGTGGCCACCACGGTCGTCACCATCACGGCATCGTCGAACATGTAGGCCAGGATGTAGAGGCCGAGGTAGCCGTAGCGGACCGGCGTCGAGAAGCCCTGCTGGGAGAGGATGTTGGTGTAGAGGGCCGGCAGGCCGGCGGTGCAGAGCAGTTCGACCACGTTGACGAGCACGGCGAGCACGAACGCCCCGATCACCGCCCCGGCGAGGTTCTCGGCCGTCACGATCCGCCGCATCCGCTGGTAGATGCCAGGCTTCGCCGCCTCGGGAATCGAGAGCGACACGCCGGTGTGGAACGCGAAGAAGTCCTTGACGTGGATCGCGCCCACGACGATCGCGAGCAGGCCGAGCGCCACCTGCACCGGCCGGAGGTAGCCGAACCACTCGAAGACGCTCAGCCAGGCGGCCATGAAGGCGAAGTAGGCCAGGCCGCTGACCACCACGAAGGTGCCGGCCACGGCGAGGATTCGCAGCCGGTCCTGCAGGTTCACGAGGATCGAGAGCAGCAGGAGCAGCACCCACATCGCGCACGGGTTGAAGCCGTCCACGAGGCCGATCGCCAGCGTGAACAGCGGCATGCCGAGGGACCGGGCATCGACCGTGCCGAAGACGGGGAGGTCGATGGTCGAGGCGTCGTCGTCGGGCGGCGGCGGCTCCGGCTCGTCGAGGGGCTCGCCGATCGGGTCGGGGCAGGGGCGGGTCCACGGCACGAGCAGCGCCTCGAGCCGGCGGCCGGTGCGGTCGGCGTCGTCGAACCCGATGCCGAGCCGATTGCAGAGATGAAACGCCGGAGCGCTCGCGGCCGCCATCCGGTGCCGCCGCACGAGGTCGGTGAGGCGGGTGCGGGCGGCCGGGTCGGCGACGAGATCGTGGACCACGGGCTCGAGCGCGGGATGGCGGGCGACGAGACCGGGGAGCCAGGCCTTCGCATCGGCGCAGTGCGGGCAGCCGGGCCGCACGAAGAGTTCCACGGTGACCGCCTTGCCGAGGCCGGCGGCGATCGTGTCGGCATCGACCGTGCCATGGAGCACGCGGTCGCAGGCATGCACCACCGGCGTGTCGGCCGGGTCGAAACGATGGCGGGCGGCGAGTTTGGCGAGGGCCGCGCGGTCCTCGGCGCTGGCGTCGAGGAAGTGCCGCACGACCACGACGCCGCGACGGGCGGCGGCGAAGGCCTCGGCCGCGGTGAAGGCCGGCTCCTCGTCGGCGTCGGTTTCGTGCGTGTAGACGTCGACGACCACGCACCGCGTCGGCGGCTCGGCGGCAGCCGCGGCCGCGGCGAGGGCGACGAATCCGGCTGCCAGCCACCGAAGGCCGGCGGAACGGGGGGGCAGGGGCGGCATGATGGCCTCCATTCTACGTCCCCGCATCCGGGCCCGGTGATCGACACCCTGCCGGCAGGGCCTACGATGAACGCTTCACGGCATCCCACGGACCACGCATGGCATCCTCGACCACCGACGCCGGCTGGCGTTTTGACAACTCCTACGCCCGGCTTCCGGAGCCCCTGTTCACGCGGGTCGTGCCGGTGCCGGTCCGCGGGCCCGCCCTGCTTTTGCTCAACGAGCCGGTGGCCCGCGACCTGGGCCTCGACCCCGGCCGGCTGCGGGAATCGGCCGCTCGGGTGTTCGCCGGCAACGATGTGCCGCCCGGAGCCGACCCGCTCGCGCAGGCCTACGCCGGCCATCAGTTCGGACACTTCACGAACCTCGGCGACGGCCGGGCGATCCTCCTCGGCGAGCAGCTCGCGGCCGACGGCCGACGCTTCGACATCCAGCTCAAGGGGGCCGGCCGCACGCGATACTCCCGGGGTGGCGACGGCCGGGCGGCCGAGGGGCCGATGCTCCGCGAATACATCATCAGCGAGGGGATGCACGCGCTGGGGATCCCCACGACCCGCAGTCTCGCGGTGGCGGCCACGGGAGAGTGGGTGATGCGGGAGTCGCCCCTGCCCGGCGCCGTGCTGACGCGCGTGGCGGCGAGCCACATTCGCGTGGGCACCTTCCAGTATGCGGCCGCGATCGACGAGCCCGGCGTGGTGCCGGCGCTGCTCGGCCATGCGATCACCCGTCATGCCCCCGAGGCGGCGGCCGCGGCCGATCCCGCGGTGGCGTTTCTCGACGTCGTGGTCGAGCGGCAGGCGGCGCTCGTGGCGAAGTGGATGCTCGTGGGCTTCGTGCACGGCGTGATGAACACCGACAACATGGCGGTGTCGGGGGAGACGATCGACTACGGCCCGTGCGCGTTTCTCGACGCCTACGATCGGGCGGCCGTGTTCAGCTCGATCGACCAGCAGGGCCGCTACGCCTACGGCAACCAGCCGGCGATCGCGCAGTGGAATCTCACCCGCCTCGCCGAGAGCCTGCTGCCGGCCGTGCGGGGCGACGAGGAGCAGGCGATCGCGGCGGTGCGGGCCGTGCTCGAGTCGTTTTCGGAGCGGTTCGAGCGGCAGCACCTCGCAGGGGCCCGGGCGAAGCTCGGGCTCTCCACGGCGGAGGCCGACGACGGCCGGCTGTTC
>JBIIMU010000451.1:0-2809 GCA_044337845.1 Pirellulales bacterium
GAAGAACCAGAGCAGGAACGTCAGCCACACGGGCCGTGGCGCCGCGCCGCCGGAGCCGACGCGTCCCCCGCCATCCACCGCCGCGGCGGGCGGCAGCTCGGCGGCCTGGCGGCGGATGCCCGCGAGCATCGCGGTGGTGGCGTCGCGCCAGCCGGCGGCCTCGGCCAACCAGGCCGTCGTCTTGCAGCCGAGGATGATCGCGAGCACGTCGCCCAGGCACACGCCCACGAGCCAGGGCAGCCGCTCGAGGCAGGCCGCGGGCTCGCGACGCAGCACGGGAATGAGGATCGCGGGCACCACGCCCACGAGCAGGATCAGGCCGAACCCCTTTTCCAGGAGCACGGCCGGGGCGATCAGCACCCGGAACGGCGCCGCCTCGAGGCAGGCCTGCAGGGGATCGCGGGGCTCCGTGGCGGCGATGTCCGGGGCCCGCAGGCAGCGGCAGGCCGCGCGATCGATGGCGTCGATGTCGGCCATCGACAGCTCCTCGAGAAAGCCGTTGGCCAGGGCGGCCTGGGGCGGCCGCGCCGCGGGCGTGATCGCGGCGGCGCGGCGGAGAAACGTCGTCAGGCGGTGAATCGCGGCCCACCAGCCGCGGCGCGACGAGCCGAGCACCACGTAGTGGACCGTGATCGCCGCGAACAGGAGCATCACCGTCGCGCCGAGGAGCACCTGCGTGAGCGGATCCTCGTCGAGGAACAACCCCTGGAGACCGAATCCCGATCCGATCACCCCCCAGATCACGAGGATCAGGGTCGCGGTGAGCAGGAAATGAAACGGGTAGTCGACACCCCAGAGGATGAAGTTGCGGATCGGCCGGATGCCCCGCACATCGAGTCGCCAGAGCAGGACGACGAGGCCGAGGCTCAGCAGGATGCGGAAGACGTCCATCACGAGACTCCCGCCGGCCCGAGCCGGAAGCAGACGCCGGCGGGCCACGTGCAGGATAGGCCGCGCCAGGTGTCGATTCAACGACCGCCGCCCCGCACCCACGCGACCGTCCAGCCGCCTGCGTCGCTACACTGGCCCCGGCAAACCCACCCTCGCAAAGGCCTCCTGGGGAGGCACGCTCCATTTCATGCGCTACGCACCCCGGCTCCACATCGTGCTCCACGAGCCCGAAATCCCGCCGAACGCGGGCAACGTGGGCCGCACCTGCGTGGCGATCGCCGCCAAGATGTGGCTGGTGCGTCCGCTCGGCTTCTCGCTCGACGACTACTACCTCCGCCGGGCCGGCCTCGACTACTGGGACGAACTCGAGTGGGAGGTGGCCGACTCCTGGGCCGACCTCGACCGCCGGCTGACCGCGGCCGGGGCCGGCGGCCGCTGGCTGTTCTCGGCCCGGGCCACGCGGTCCTACACGTCGGTGGCCTATGCCCCCGGCGACGTGCTCGTGTTCGGCAAGGAGTCGGCCGGCCTGCCCCGGGAGATCACCACCCCGCTCGCTGACCGGCTGCTCACGATCCCGTCGCGGCCGCAGGTGCGGAGCCTCAACGTGGCCAACTGTGCGGCGCTGGTCGCCTACGAGGCGATCCGGCAGTGGGGCGGCACGGTCTGACAGCCCCGCAGGCCCCGCGCGTGAACACACCCGCCCCCGACCTCTCCGCGATGAGCCCGCCCGCCGCCTGGGCATGGCTCGCCGATGAACTGGTCGCCGCGACCGCCTCCGCGCGTCACGGCCTGCACCTGCCCACGCTCGCGACGATCGGCGCCGACGGCGCGGCCGAGGCCCGCACCGTGGTGCTGCGGCACGTCGACGCCGCGCGGCGCGAGATCCGCTTCCACACCGACATCCGCAGCCCCAAGGTGGCGGCGATCCGCCGCGACCCGCGGGTGGCGCTTCACTGGTACGACCCAGCGCGGCGGGTGCAGGTGCGGATCCCCGCGGTGGCCACGATCCATCATGGCGACGCCGTCGCCGCCGCCGCCTGGGCCGCCTCGGCGGCCATGAGCCGCGCCTGCTACGCGGCCGATCACGGGCCCGGCACGACCCTCGAGGCGTTTCCCGCGGCGCCGGTCGCACCGGCCGACGACGACGACGCCGGCCTGCGGCAGTTCGCCGTGGTGGCCTGCCGGTTCGACGTCGTCGAGGTCCTCTGCCTGCATGCCGCCGGCCACCAGCGGGTGCGGCTCCACGTGGCGCAGACGCCGGTCACCTGGGACCTGCTCGCGCCGTAGGGGCGCGGATCTCCACCCCGGCGGCGGCCAGCGCCGCCCGCACGGCCGCGGCGATCTCCACGGCCCGCGGGCCATCGCCATGGATGCAGAGCGTGTCGGCCGCGATCGGAATGTCGCTGCCATCTGCGGCCCGCACCACGCCGTCGATGGCGAGCCGCACGCTGCGGGCCGCCGCGGTGGCCGGGTCGTCGAGCGTGGCGCCTGCCGCCCCTCGCGGCACGAGCGTGCCGTCGGCTCGATACCCGCGGTCGATGAAGGCCTCGCGGGCCACCGCGAGCCCGTGGCCGCGGGCCACCTCGGCGAACACGCTGCCGGCCGCGGCATACACGACGAGCCCGGGCCAGCGGGCCGCGAGCATCGCCGCCACGGCCTCCGCGAGCGCCGGATCGCCTCCGACCTGGTGGTAGAGCCCGCCGTGCAGCTTGACGTGATGCAGGTCGCGGCCCGCAATCGCCGCCACCGCCTCGATCTGCGCGTGCACGACGGCTGCCGCCTCGGCGGGCGACACGGCCAGCGGCCGGCGACCGACATGCTCCCGATCGGCGTGACCGGGATGCGCGCCCACCGCCACCCCGTGCCGCACCGCGAGCCGCACGGTGTCGGCCATCAGCCGCGGATCGCCGGCATGCAC